>NZ_CAXVWM010000091.1:0-9704 GCF_964263775.1 Agreia sp.
CCCATCATGCGCACGTACGACCAGCTGATGGGCAGGATGCTCGGGCTGCCGTACGGCGCGGCCGAGATCGGTCCGCCCGCGTGCACGACGGTGCCGCCGCCGGCGAGCGGATGCGACGCATCCTGCGCCTGGGCGTGCCCGGGAAGGAAGGGGGAGAGGTGCGCCTTGGCCGCGACCGGTCCGACACCGGGGCCGCCGCCGCCATGTGGGATGCAGAAGGTCTTGTGCAGGTTGAGGTGCGAGACGTCTCCGCCGAAGTCGCCGAACCGCGCGAAGCCGAGCAGGGCGTTGAGGTTGGCCCCGTCGACGTACACCTGGCCGCCGGCCTCATGCACCAGTCGGCAGATCTCTGCGACCTCGTGCTCGTACACGCCGTGGGTCGACGGGTAGGTGATCATGAGGGCGGCGAGCTTGTCGGCGTGCAGCGTGATCTTGGCGCGCAGATCGTCGACATCGACATTGCCGTTCTCGTCGCAGGCGACGACGACCACATTCATGCCCGCGAGCACCGCCGATGCGGCATTTGTTCCGTGCGCGCTCGACGGGATGAGGCAGACCGTGCGATCGAACGATCCATTCGAGTGGTGGAAGCCGCGAATCGCAAGCAGGCCTGCGAGCTCGCCCTGGCTTCCGGCGTTCGGCTGCAACGAGACGGAGTCGTAACCCGTGACCTCGGCGAGCCACGTCTCGAGCTGCGCGATGAGGGTGAGGTAGCCCTCGACGTCGGCGCGAGGGGCGAAGGGGTGCAGGGCGCCGAACTCGGGCCAGGTCACGGCCTCCATCTCGGTGGCGGCGTTGAGCTTCATGGTGCACGAACCGAGCGGGATCATGCCCCGGTCGAGCGCGTAGTCGTAGTCGGCGAGGCGCTTGAGATAGCGCATCATGGATGTCTCGGAGCGGTGGGTGTTGAAGACCTCGTGGGTGAGGTAGTCGCTGGTGCGCAGGATGTGCTCTGGCAGGCTCACGGCGAGCTGCTCGGAATCGTTCGTGGGCGGCACGCCGAACAGGCCGAGGATCGTGTCGATGTCGCCGACCGTGGTGGTCTCGTCGACCGACACTCCGATAGTGTCGCCGTCTGCGACATGAACCAGGTAGCCGCCCGCGTGCGCCCGGGCGGCGATCTCGGCAGCGCGACCGGGCACCCGCACCTGGATGGTGTCGAAGAAGTCCTCGTGCACGAGTTCAGCCCCGGCGGCCTCGAGGGCGCTGGCGAGCCGCCGGGCGATGCCGTTGACGTCGAGCGCGATGCGCTGCAGCCCCTCCGGGCCGTGGTAGACCGCATACATTCCCGCCATCACGGCGAGCAGTACCTGGGCCGTGCAGATGTTCGACGTCGCCTTCTCGCGGCGGATGTGCTGCTCGCGCGCCTGCAGGCTGAGCCGGTAGGCCGGGTGGCCCGAGGCATCCTGGCTGACGCCGACGAGGCGCCCCGGCAGCTGCCTCTCGAGCCCCGAGCGCACGGCCATGTACCCGGCGTGCGGGCCGCCGAAGCCCATCGGAACGCCGAACCGCTGGCTCGTTCCCACGGCGACGTCGGCGCCGAGCTCGCCGGGCGACGTGATGAGCGTCAGGGCGAGCAGGTCGGCCGCGACGACGGCGAGACCTCCGGATGCGTGCACCGCCTCGATCACATCGCGCGGGTCCCAGACGCGGCCGGATGCGCCGGGGTACTGGATGAAGGCGCCGAATCCGGTGGCGAGGGGGTGATCGTGTGACGCCGGGTGGTCGACGCGGTCGAGGGTCAACTCGACGATCTCGATGCCGACCGCGTCGGCGCGCGAGCGCAGCAGCGCCTTGGTCTGCGGAAGGGCGTCGGAGTCGACCAGAAAGATGTTGGAGGTCGACTTCGACGCGCGTCGGGCCAGCAGCATTCCCTCGGTTACGGCCGTGGCCTCGTCGAGCATGGATGCGTTCGCCGTCGACAGGCCTGTGAGGTCGGCCACCATGGTCTGGAAGTTGATGAGCGCCTCGAGGCGCCCCTGCGAGATCTCGGGCTGGTAAGGGGTGTACGCCGTGTACCAGCTGGGGTTCTCGAGCACATTGCGGCGGATCACCGCGGGCGTGATCGTGTCGTAGTAGCCGAGTCCGATCATCGACCGGTTCACGGTGTTGTGCGAGGCGAGCGCACGCAGCTCGGCGATGGTCTCGCGCTCGGTGGCCGCGGCCGGAATGGCCTCGGCCCGATGCGTCTCCGACAGCTGGATGGATCCGGGGATCGCGGCGCGCACCAGCGCGTCGACCGAGTCGTAGCCCAGGCGGGCGAGCATGACTGCCTGTGCGCTGTCATCTATTCCGATGTGGCGCGCGGTGAAGGGAAGCGACATCGGTGTGCTACTCCCCCAGCAGTGCGGTGTACTCGTCGAACGAGAGCAGCGGCGGCAGCTCGGTGAACTCGATCTTGATGAGCCACCCGTCACCCAGAGGATCGCTGTTCACCAGTTCGGGAGCGGCCTCGACGGCGGCGTTCTTCTCGAGCACCGTTCCGTCGACCGGGGCGAAGAGTTCGCCGACCGACTTGGTCGATTCGATCTCGCCGACGATCGAGCCGGTGGCGAGGGATGTTCCCACGTCGGGCAGGTCGACGAAGACCACGTCGCCCAGCTTCTCGGCCGCGAAGGCCGTGATGCCCACGGTGGCGGTGCTTCCCTCGACGAGCACCCATTCGTGCTCTGCCGTGTACTGCAGTTCGCTTTCGGTAGCCATGAAATCAGTCCTTCTTCGCGCGGTAGAACGGGAGGGTGGTGACGCGGTAGCTGAGGCGCGTGCCGCGGATGTCGATGCTGACGGTCATGTCGGGAGCCGCAAATGCTACGTCGACATAGGCCATGGCGATCGGGATGCCGAGGGTCGGCGACAGGGCGCCGCTCGTCACGACGCCAATGGCTTCGGTCGAGTCGTCGGAGGCGAAGACTTCGTAGTCGGCCCGGGCTGCCCGCTTGCCCTCGGCGACCAAGCCGACCAGCGTGCGCGCATCCGGTGCCGGACCGGCCTCGACAGCCTCGCGACCCACGAAGTCGCCTTTCGTCGCCGCGGCGACGACGCGCCCCAGCCCGGCCTGCACCGGGAACGTCTCGATGCCGAGTTCGTGGCCGTAAAGCGGCATGCCGGCTTCGAGCCTCAGCGTGTCGCGGCTCGCGAGCCCGGCGGGAACGAGACCGAGCGGGGTGCCGGCCTCGGTCAGCGCGTTCCAGAGTTCTTCGGCGCGGTCGGGGCTGACGTAGAGCTCGAAGCCGTCTTCGCCCGTGTAGCCCGTTCGGGCGATGAGTACCGGATGCGTTCGGAACGACCCCGAAAAAGCGCGGTAGTACTTGAGCCCGGCGAGTGTGTCGCCCACGTCGCGCCCGTCGGGGTGGCTGCCCTCGATCGCGAACCCGTCGGTGGAGGTGAGGATCTCGCGTGAGCGCGGGCCCTGCACGGCGATGAGTGCGAGGTCGTCGCTTTCGTCGAAGACCTCGCACTCGAACGGCGAGGTGCGTTCGAGGAGTTCGGCGGCGACGACCTCCCTGTTCGAGGCGTTGGCCACGACCATGAACCGGTCATCTCCCGTGCGGTACACGACGACGTCGTCGATGATGCCGCCGGAGCGATCGAGCAACAGGCTGTATTTCGCCTGGCCGATCGTCGTGGCCGAGAGCTTGCCTGCGAGGGCGTAGTCGACCGCGTCCGCCGCTTCCGGGCCGACGATGAAGATCTCTCCCATGTGCGAGAGGTCGAAGATGCCCGCGGCGGTGCGCACGGCGTGGTGCTCAGCGAGATCGCTCGAGTAGCGCACCGGCATCTGCCATCCGGCGAAATCGGTGAAGCTGGCTCCGGCGGCCACATGGATGGCGTTCAGCGGGGAGTATCTATCGGTCACGAGTTCTCCAGTGCGCAGTGGACAGTGCGAAGCACGGGCATGAACCCGAGCAGTCAAGAACTCCCCCTCTGTCATCAGTGCCTGAGAGCTTCGCCGCTGCGCGTCGGCAGCGGCTTTCACCGTGGGCGGATCGCAGACGTGTCGTCGCGATCGCTTTTCAGAGTGGCCTGTTCGATGCGGTACACGTACCTGAGAGATTGCTGGGGAGAATTGCTCCTTCGGTGCCTGCCGAGATGATCGGCGGGCTCTCCCGCATCGCGTGATGTCGGCCCGATATTCGTTTGTGCGGCCAGCCTAGCAACATACCCGCGATCAGACGCGCGGCGCGAGCGCGTAGCCTGAGAGGCGACCGGGCGCATCGCGCAGTCAGGACGGATCCCGTGGACCATCGATTGAACAAGCTCTTCATCACCGCGGCGAAAGAGTTGCACTTCGCGAAAGCGGCCAAGATCGAGGGCATTCCGCGCTCGAGCATGATCGCCGCCGTCAAGCAGCTCGAAGAGAACTTGGGCTATCCGCTGTTCGACTACGACGCCGAGTCGACGGTACTCACCCCCGAGGGCGTCGCATTCGCCGAGAAGGCGGCCGCCGACCTCGCGAAGTCGACGGGCAACTCCACGATTACAGCTCCCCAGGCAGGCGGCAAGGCGAAGGCGTCGAAAGGCAAAGGCCGGGCGCCGGCGGTCAAGGGCGCCCCGCGGATCGGCAAGCGCCGGCAGAGCCGCTGACGCTCGTCGGGACCACGGTCCGCGAGGTGTACTGTTCGTTCAGTACACTGTCTGACGGGAGTAGTAATGGCTACGTGGTTTATCACCGGAGCGGGACGCGGGTTGGGATTCGAGATCGCCCAGCATGCGCTGGCCGCAGGAGACAATGTCGTTGCGACAGCGCGAAACAAGTCCAGCATCGACGACGCATTCCAGCATTCGCCGAACGGGCGGGTTCTCCCGGTGGCCCTCGACGTGACCGATGAGACGCAGGTTGAAAGCGCCGTGGAAGAGGCACTCGAACGGTTCGGCGGCATCGATTTTCTCGTCAACAACGCAGGGCGCGGATTGCTCGGCGCCGTGGAGGAGGCTTCTGCCGCCGAAGTTCAGACCGTCTTCGAGACGAACGTGTTCGGCGTCTTGAACGTCATCCGCGTCGTCCTCCCGTCTATGCGCTCCCGACGGTCGGGTCACATCGTGAACATCGGTTCGATGGGTGGCTTCGCGCAGGTCGCCGGATGGGGCGTCTACGGCGCCACGAAGTTCGCGCTCGAAGGCCTGAGTGAAGCGATGCATGCCGAACTCGCACCGCTCGGCATCTACGTGACGATTGTGGAACCTGGCAGCTTCCGCACCAACTTCCTCGACGGCAGCTCGCTGCAAACCATCGAGCGCGAATACGCGGACTACTCGGAGACAGCGGGAAGAGTCAGGCACGCGGTCGACGGGAGCAACGGCGGCCAACCAAGCGATCCTGCGCGGGGTGCCGCTGTCATTGTCGAAGCCGTCACATCAGAGAATCCGCCACTGCGGCTCCAAGTCGGGCCGGATGCCGTGGCAATGGTCGAAGGCAAACTTGCCCGTGTGCGAGACGAGCTCGAGGCCTGGCGCGACCTCGCCTCGAACACGGCCTTCACGACGAGCCCGTCGAACAGCGTGAAATGACGACGCGCAACGAATTGGGAACGCGTGTGAGCCGGTCCCGAGCGGCGGTCATTGGCGCTACAGCACAGCTTCTGACGGAGGGTGGTTTGGGCGCGGCGACTATCGACGCCATCCGGGATCGGTCGGGGGTCTCGAAAACGACGATCTACAAGCACTGGCCGAACCGGCTGTGTGTCGCGATCGATGCATTCGCCGATCGACTCGCCCTCGACACAGCCATGCCTGACACGGGAACGGCGCGAGAAGACCTGACTCAGCAGATCCGCACCGTCTCCGCCTTCTACTCCTCGCCTGTCGGGAGCGCCTTTGCCGGTATCCTCTCTCAGGCGGCGCAAGACGAGGATGCGCGCGCGTGGCTCGAGACGCGCCTTGCCGACAGTCGGCAGCACGGCATCCACGTGTTGTGGCAGAGAGCCGTGCTGCACGGTGAAGTCCGTTCTGACCTGACGGCCGACCTGGCCTTCGACATCCTTTTCGGTCCCCTGATGTGGCGTCTCGTTACCGGGAGACAGGCCTTGGACGACGGCGAGGTCGACGCCCTCGTCGCGTCGGTGTTGGTCTAGAGCGCGCGGATCGGCAGGTGTGCCCCTGCGAAAGATCCGACCGCGGTCTTCTGTACCGCCAGCAGCGAAGCGCTACTCGTCGTCTGAGGGGTCTTCGGGCTTCTCGAACGGATCGCGCCGAATGCGCCTGACCGTCAGCACGATGACGGTCACGATCAGGGCCAGGCCAGCGATCGACACGGCGATGGCGACACCGACGCGGTTACCGTCACTATTGACGGTCGCGTCATCATTCACCACCGGTTCGGCCGTTGCCGTCGCCGCCTCGCCCGGCGGCTCCGCCATCGTCGTCATGGTGGGTTCCGGGGTCGCGATCGGGGCCGAGTTCTCGAGCGGCGACCCCGCCCACTGCTCGCCGCAGACCGGCGCGGCCGGCATCCCGGGCAGCGAGTTCGCAGAGTCGACGGGCTGATACTCGAACGCATAGCTGCCCGACGTCGGATGCCCGTCGCTCGAGACCACCTGCCAGGTCACCGTGTAGGTTCCGGCATCACCCAGGGCAAGATCGCTGGATGCGACGAGACCGTCGACCATGACGCATCCGTTCTCGTGAAACGCGCCCGACGCATCCGTCACCTGGATCGCAAAAGCGCTCGTGTCGCCGCCCAGACTGAGCAATTCGTCGCTGTAGGTCAACGCGACCACGGCCGGGTCGACGGTCACGACCTCTCCCGCGGCCGGGCTCGACGATTCGAGGGCGTCATGAGCCGAGGCGCTGGATGCTCCTGCGAGCACAAGGGCCCCGCCGAGCAAGGCGGTCAGGGCAAGGGCGGAGGGCATTGCGAGGAGGCGTCGAGTCACGCCGCTCACGATAGCCGACGGCGCTCCGACGCCGCCGTGAGTCACGCGGCGGCGGCTGGGCGCTCGCTCGGAACGCCGAACGGTCGCCGACGGTCACGAATCGTCACGATGCCGATCGCCGTGACCCAGACGAGCCACGGGAAGGTCGCGAACAGTGCCGTTCCCGCGCCTCCGGCTGCGACGAACGAGGCGGGGTCGGTGCCCCCGAACATCGTCGGCACGGCCGCCAGGTTGAGGATCGCGACGCCGTAGGCCAACCAGCCCGTCCATCGGGGAAGCGCCTCGGAGCCCAGCGTGACGTATGCACTGGCGGCTGCGACAAGGGCCGTCAGCACACATCCGATCGAGCCGAACAGGATCGTGTGACCGACCGTGAGCGCGCGCAGAACGGAGTAGTCGCCCGCCATCCCGGTCACATCGAGTGCCGTGCCGGCCTCCATCGCATCGCCGACGAGCGTCACCGCCACGAAGACGAGTCCTGCGCCGTAGGCGAGGTCGGCGACCCACTGCAGTGCCACCTCTGCATGCGTGATCAGCTGGCGGAATCCGGCGAGGAACACGATGAGCGCGGCCATGAGCATGGTGTCGATGAGGATCGTGAGCAGGGTGCCGCCGCTCGTTCGCGTCATGAAGTCGACGAGGGCGACTTCATCGTCGAGGCTGGGGCGCGCGCCGACGACGAAAACCTGCACAGAGAATTCGGTGGCTGTGAGAACCGCGACCGCGATCGCGGCGATTCCGGTCCACAGCCTCACATCGGGCATGAGCTTTCGGTGCGGAGGATGCTTCGTTGTGCGGTCTGCACCGCGCGGCGACGGGCCAGGTCTCGGTGCTCTCATGGTCAGCCCTTCGGGCAGCAGTGGTAATGCAAGCGTGGTGCTCCACAGCGTAGTGAGTTCCTCAACGGAGAGGGAAACGCAAGACATTGGAAAACTTGTGTCGAACATATGTTCTATTTTTAGATCAAAGAAGCTATACTTTGATAAGACGTATATCCCTCACTACGCGAAAGGTGCGCCGTGATCACCGAGCCCGACTCTCGTCTTGTCAGCTCATTTCGTACGGCGATCGACGAAGTGCACGAGGTGTCACGTCAGATCGCCTCACTGCAGGCGGAGCGAGCCAGGTTGGTCACCGTCGCACGCGCCGCGGGTCAGGCGCTCAACCCGGTCGACCGGTCAGGCGGGGGCCCGCAATGGTCGACTGAGGCCGTCGCACGGCGCGAGTTCGCAACGGAACTCGCCTCAGCGGAGAATCTCAGCGAGCGTGCGGCCTACGCGCTCATCGAGACCAGCTACGAGCTCGCCGAGACATTCGTGCACACTCACCGCGCCCTGTATTGCGGCGACATTTCACTCCGCCACGCCGAGATCATCGTGCAATTCGGCAGTTGCCTCCCTGACGAGAAGCAGCTCGAGTTCGAACTGCGCATGCTCGAGCTCGCCAAGAAGCAGCCGGTGCATCTCCTGCGCACGAGAGCCGGTCGAGAGGCCAAGGCCGCCACCATGGAGGATGCCGTCGAGCGTCACCTGAATGCTGCCGAGGCCCGCATCACGTTCGTCGACACCGCTGATGATGACGCCGGAATGTCGGTCTTCGGAATCCGGCAGCCCGCTGTCGAGAACGAGGCCATCCGCGACCGCGTCCACCGCTTCGCCCTTGCGCTCAGAGCGGCGGGCGATCCCCGCACCATCACGCAGCTTCACGCAGATGTGGCGTCAGATCTGCTCCTGAACGGTTACCTCAGCATGCCGGGCGCTCCAGCGCACGCAGTCCGCGCGCATGTCTACGTAACCGTTCCGGCGCTCTCGCTGCTGGGGTTCAGCGATGAGAGCGCGTCTCTCGAGGGATACGGACCCATCGACGCACTGACTGCTACCCGGTTGACCGCCAACGCACCGTATTTCTCGCGGGTGTTGACCGACCCTGCCACAGGAGCCGTCATCACCGCCGGCATCACCCGCTACAGGCCAGACCCGAGAATGCGCGAATTGGTCGACCTCATCCACGTCACCTGCAGATTCCCGGGATGCACTCGAGTCGCCCGCGACTGCGACGCAGACCACAACGTGCCTTTTCCCCTGGGTGAAACGTCGATCGCGAACCTTGTTCCGCAATGCGCACCCCACCACAAGGTGAAACACAAGACGGCGTGGCAGTTCAGCACTCGAGCCGACGGCACCGTTATTTCCATTTCGCCGTCGGGACATACGAGACAGCACGAACCTCCATCCCTGGCGAGGCCCGCCCCCAGACGCATCAGCTTTCGCGACGCACCAGACAACGCCGACAAGCCGGCCCGCAATTGGTACCGCGGCACGGTTGACGCAGGCATACCTGGCCCTCCTGTCACCGGTGACGACGAGCCGCCCTTCTAGCCGAAAGAACGGTGCGCGGCACCGCCGAGGCCCTACGCAGCCGTGACGTCTATCTCGCCAGGCTCTGCGCCCGCCGCGCCGAACACGAGCATCCGGTTTGCGATCTTGTCTGTGAAGAACCGGTCGTGGCTGACCACGACGACCGCGCCCGGAAAATGCACCAACGCGCGTTCCATCACCTGCGTGCTGGCCAGGTCGAGGTGATTGGTGGGCTCGTCGAGCAGCAGAACGGATGCGCCAGACAACAGACACTGGGCCATCGCGACGCGGGCACGCTGGCCGCCGGACAGCTCACGGATGCGCTTCTTGAGGTCGGCTTCGGAGAACTGGAACATGGCGAGGAATCGACCAACCGACTTGCGCGTCGCGGTGAGGGCGAGGCTGTCGGGCAGGGCGTTCACCGCGTGGGTGACCGTATCGTCGAGGTCGAGCTCGTCGAGCATGCGGTTGTAAG
>NZ_CAXVWM010000092.1:0-3002 GCF_964263775.1 Agreia sp.
AAGCAGGAATCGGTTCAAGCGCCTACAAGCCCGGCCCGTACAGCGCTCGCGCCGAACCGGGGATCACACTGGCACTCGACCTTTACCGGCAGATGCTTGGCAAGCGATGAAGGCGCGAAAGCCATTGCCACGGGAACCAGCGCGGGTCCGGGCCTGCCGTGAGTGACGGGCCCGATCTGGCCGCCACACGGGATCTGAATCACGACGGCGCGGTGATCGGACTCGCCGACTTCGGGAGCACGTTCACCAAGTTGCGGGTGATCACCCCTGACGGCCGGATGGTGGGCTCGACTCAGCATCCGACCATTCATGGGGATGCTCTCGTAGGCCTGACGGCAGCTCGGCAACAATTGAAATATCGCCACCTCGCAGCGGATTTCGCCGAAACACTCGCCTGTTCGAGCGCCGGGGGCGGTCTTCGGATCGCCGTGGTGGGACTTGAACACGATCTCACCGTCGAAGCGGCACGGCAAGCCGCCCTCAGCGCCGGCGCCCGAGTCACCACCATCGCCAGCGCGGGGCTCACGGACGTAACCGATGCAACCAAACTCCTGGCAGGGCAGCCCGACATCATCTTGCTCGTCGGCGGCACGAACGGTGGTGACGAGGTCACGCTGATTGAGTCCGCGAAGAGACTGGCCGAAGTCAACGGCCATCACGTCCCAGTCGTAATCGCCGGCAACGAGGTGGTCCAGGACGAGGCGGCAAAATGGTTGCGGAACGCGGGATGGACGGTCGCGCAGGCGCCCAACGTGATGCCTGCCATTCGGACACTCAGGCCCTCTGGGGTGCGGGAAGTCCTGCGACGCCCGTTCATCAGCCAAGTGATCGGCGGGAAGCTCGGTGGCGGCGAACAACTCAAGCAGCTCGTGCAGATGGCGACCCCAGACGCGGTCCTGCGGGGAACAGAACTTCTCGTCGGCCTGCTCGCGCAGCGAGGGGTTGTTGCGGGTCTCATCGTCGTCGACGTCGGCGGCGCCACGACGGATGTCCACTCGGCGTCGCCTGGAGACCGACAACCGCAAGGCTACAAGCGAGCCCTCCTGCCTCAGTCCACGAGCGCCAGATCGGTGGAGGCTGACTTGGGCGTGCGATGGAACGCATTGGGAATCGTCGACGCGGCACGCGACGAAGGGCTTATCGGCGCTACCGAGATCACCACACTGGGAGACCATGCAGCGGCCCGCGAACAGGAACCCACCTATCTTTCCAATTGCCAAACACAAGCCGATGTCGACCGCCGTCTAACGATGCTCGCCATCACGGTCGCATTGCGACGTCACGTCGGCCGTGAACGACTCACGCTCACACCGGACGGTGCGGTCCTTGCCCGAGAGGGCCGCGACCTGACAGAAGCTTCGCTTCTCATCGGCACCGGAGGGCCTCTGCGGTCGCTGAATCCCGCCGATCTGGACGCCTGCCTAGCCAGTGCTTTGGGACGCGGACGGCTGCTACTCCCCCGTCACGCTCGGACGAGAATTGACCACGACTATGTGCTGGCAGCTGCAGGTCTACTCGCCGGTGCACACCAGACCGCTGCCGCCGCTCTCCTCGAGTCGTGCATGTCGTCGCTCATTCAACCCCTCCCTATTGACTCATAAAGGAGACCTCAGTGACCTCGACTGAACTTGAGCTGCATCAGCTCATTCCCGACGACCTTCCCGACGGAATCGAACTGGTTCGCGAGGCAAAGGAACGCGCCAGGGCCATTCCCGTTGGACGGTCTAGAGGCGTCGAAGTGCGGAAGGCCGACAGTGATCGGGCGTTCAAGGAACGGTGTCGAGACACTGGTCGACTCACGACATACATCAACCTCGGCTACAAGACCTGGGCCGAAACACGCGACGCGCTCGACGAAATCACCGCAGCCGGAAAGAAGCGCGGTTTCCCGCTGGACCGCTTTTCCCTCGTCTCCGATCGGCGAATGGGGCTTCCGCCCGAGATGCGCGACGGAGCGCTCGCCGAAACGGGCATCATGATGTACACAGAGGCCGATTGGGTTGGAGCAGCGCGAGACACCGACGTCGAGCCTGAATGGAACGACCATGGCGTGGCCACTCCCGGTGGGGTGGCGACCACCGAGTCCGCTATCCGGGCCGGCTTTGGCTACATCGGCGATTTCGCCGAATTCAATCGTTACAGCTACCCGGGGTGGCACGACGACGCCGAGCAGATGATCCGCGGGGTGCAGGCCGCATCGATGATCGCGCAAAAGCGCGATGCCGGTGTCGTCTTGAACTCGTTCATCGAAGATGGGTACTGCTCGTCATTTCATGACTTGGCAACTTCATTAGGCTGGAGCATGTTTCAGTGTTACATTGCCGAGGATCTCATCGGTGCCGCACATGCGCAGAGCTACGGATCGACGTTCTCGGATCCGATCCGCAAGCAAGCCTTCGGTTTGGCGATGGATGCCATCAACGTCGACCGCGTGCCGCCAACTTTCGTCCACGGCGACACCAACGGTTTGGTCGGTGAAGACTTCGACCGCAATGCCGTAATCGTTGCCGCGGACGTGATGTACACGATTGCCCGAGAGTTGAAGCACCCGACGGGCGCAGCCATGCACGCGACCCCGGTCTCGGAGCCGATCCGCATCCCGAGCGTGGACGAATTGGTCGAGTCGCTGGTGATCGTCAGCGAGGCCGAGAGGCGCGTCCGAGCATGTCCGGACATCATCGACTGGCGGCCGATCTACGAGATGCGCGACCAGATCATTCAAGGCGGCCGGCAGGTGTTCCGCAATCTTCTGGACGGTTTGGGAAAGATCGGGGTCAAGACAGACGATCCGCTGCAGCTGATGCTGGCAACGCGTCGGCTCGGCGCAGGTGCCATCGAGGATCTCTTTCACGCCGGCGAACCGGACTCGAGCTTCCCGCGCGGATTCAAGCCACTGGTCGCGAGCGACACGTTGGGGAGGCTAATCGAGCGCAAACATGCTGTGCTGGAACGCCTTCGAGTCGACGGACCGCTTCCGGATCTGCGCGACGTCAAAGTCGTCA
>NZ_CAXVWM010000093.1:0-4680 GCF_964263775.1 Agreia sp.
TGCCGAGCACCACGCGCGAGACGCGCAGACCGGTTCGTCCGAGGTGTGTGTATTCCATGACTCCAGCCTGCGCGCCGATGCCCGGCCAAGTCCAACAGGGATCTCCGATCCCATTGACGCGTCGGTCTTCTCAATCGCTCGGCACGAGACTGCTCGATCGAAGGCCCGGATCTCTACACGGTTCGCTCGGGGCCCGTGCGCTCGGGCCTCAGCCGGCGATAGCGATGACCGTCGCGATCACGGCCAGAAGGGGAAGCGTGCCCTGCCGAACGGCGGCCGACCGCTTGGAGGGAGACGACAGGAACAGTACCGTCGCCGCCGCGAGCATCGAACCCGTGCCGACGAGAACGAGGGCAGGCCCCACCGGCGACGTGCTCACGAGTACGAAGACGATTCCGATGACCGTGACGATCGCCAGGAACAGGTTGTAGAAACCCTGGTTGTACGCGAGCGGGCGGGTCGCCTCGACCTCCGCGGTGGATGCCGGTCCGAAGGTCTTGCGTGCGGCGGGGCCGTCCCAGGCCAGCGATTCCATGAAGAAGATGTAGACGTGCAGCACCGCGGCGAGAGCTGCCAGCACTAGGGCGACGATGATCATGATGACTTCCCTCTTTTACCGAAACGTTTCGCTACAGACTCAAGATACAGCTGCGCGTCACGTCGATATGGAGCGCCGTCCTGCCTGATCGTGTGTGGACTTGATCGGTAAGTGGCGGTGTTCTGTGATCGTTCATTGGCGTGGTCGATCGCGAGACAGTCTCGCATCCCATGGGTGGCGGATTCAGGTGGTGAGTGCAACACCGATTTGATTTGATGGGTTCGAGAGTATCTCGGCGAGGACTTCTGCGGGGGTGCGGTAGCCGTGGCGCTTTCGAGGTCTGGCGTTGAGTTCCGCAGCCACGTTCTCGAGGATCCCTGGGCCGTGGAAGGAAAGGTCGGTGCTTTTCGGGAAGTACTGCCGCAGGAGCCCATTCGTGTTCTCGTTGCTCCCGCGTTGCCAGGGCGAGTGCGGGTCGCAGAAATAGATCGGCATCCCGGTCGCCATCGTGATGTCCTGATGCTTGGCCATCTCCCGGCCCTGGTCCCACGTCACCGACCGGCGCAGCTGCTCCGGGAGGGTGTTCATCGCTTCAATCATCGCGGCGGATACCGTAGCGGCGGTGTGGTCGCCGGGTAGGTGCAGCAGCATCACGAACCCGCTGGTGCGTTCAACGAGGGTGCCGATAGCGGACTTTGTCGATGTTGAACCGATGATGAGGTCGCCCTCCCAATGCCCGGGAACGGCGCGGTCTTCGATCTCGGCGGGCCGGTCAGAGATCATGACCATGCCCGGCAACCGTCCTGCTTTGGGGCCGTCTGGTCTTTGGGGGCGGCGTCGTGCGCGCCCGGAGCGCAGGGCGGTTGCGATTTCTAACCGCAACGATCCGCGGCCTTGAACGTAGAGGGCTTGGTAGATGGTCTCGTGGGACACCTGCATCTCCACTTCCTCGGGATGCTCGAGGCGGAGCCGGCCCGCGACCTGTTCGGGGCTGAACCGTTCGGTGAGCATCGATACGACCTGTCCTCGTAACGCTAGCCCGTCCAACTTCCGCGCTCGAGGACGGCGGGCCCTCGCCCACGCCTGTTCCTGCGCCAAAGAGGGCACATACCGGTCATAGACCCGGTTCCTTGCGACTTCGCGGCTCACCGTGGAAGGCGCACGACCGAGCAGGGCAGCGATCCGTCGAATCCCTTGGCCCGTGGCGAGCTGGAAGCCGATCTCTTCCCGCTCCCGCAATGACAACGACCCAGGACGAGTGACGGCGAAGTTCTGAAGCGGTGATGGCAGCACCTGTCGATCTTCGCCGAGCCACCGATACGCGGTCGCCCGCGACACTCCCGCAGCTCGCGCAGCGGCCGACGTTGCCAGCCCCTCGTCCAACCCGTTCCAGAATGCCAACCGAACAGCCAACGGCGACATAGGTCTTGCCATCGAAAACACCCCACACGACTCAGGGTGTTGCGCTCACCACCTGAATCCGCCAAAAGTCAGGGACGAGGTTTCGAGACATAGTTACGAGAATCGCGGCGTCGGGTCGGTATGTAGAACCTGACTAATGCGTTTTATCAGCGGCGTCGCCGTGATGAGATGGATGCGACGCCTCGTATCCCTAGCGTTATGAGACGACCAAGATCTTGTCGCTAGGTCATCTCGGCGGGCTCGTGTCAATCGCCTGTAATCCAAGGTGGTGGCGAAGAAATGTCACTGCACGGTGATTGCTATGGGCGGTCATACCGATGGCGCGTGAGGCGAGTTGGATGGCATGTACACGTGCCGTTCGCCGAGTACGGTACCGGCGGATAGCGTGCTCCGCACCTTTACGAATGACCAACGTCAACACATCCCCGTCCTCTATCGCCAGCGCAGCACCGAGACCGAGGTTAGGGGTGATGGCGTGGGCGGCATCTCCAATAAGGACCACCCGTCCGGAACCCCAAAATGGTCTGCTCAGTTCCCACAACTCGTGGAACAGCACCTTGTCTGAGTGAAGATCCTGCATGGCCGTGATCGCTTCCGTCTCACGCCTTGTTCCCACCCCACCAATCAAGCCGATATGTTCCCTGGGAACGGTGTTCTCGGTGCCGGATTGCACGATGTAGACGTAGTTGCGTTGCTGTCGAAGAGGTACCACTCCAACGCGGTGGAATCCGTCCCACATCTCGGTAGCTACATCTCCTCGCGCGCCGTCAACGATTCCACGCCAACACACCTGACCGGAGGAACGCAATGAAACCGCAGGAGATAGCGCAGAACGTGTTTGAGAGCGGATACCGTCGGCGCCGACCACAAAGTCAAAGGACTCGCCTGTGGTTCCCAGCACCACATCTACTTCACTTCGTCCCGGGCTGAATTCTCGAACGGTGCATCCGTACCGAAGGTCGACTAAATTGTGCAGGCCATCGAGAAGGGCGGCGGCTAGATCGGGACGAGACAGTGAGAAACGATTCGCGACGGCGGCCCTTGGGCGGCCGTCTGGTCCAGTGATTTGTAGGGCCGAAAGCGGCTGAGCAACAGAGCGTGCTTTCACACCGGCTCGCTCCAGAACAGCAATGCTCTCTCCCGGAAGGATTAGGCCAGCCCCTATCGCAACCGGCTCCGAAGCACGCTCGACCACCGTCACCTGATGCTGGTCGCTCGCAAGCCGGCGAGCAGCAAACAGTCCGCCGATACCACCGCCGATCACCAACACCCGTGCCATGGTCGAACCATACCGCCGACGCGACCGCGAGACGTCTCGTAACGCATGGGTTGAAAGACCGAATCCATTGCGACTGGGGTGCCAAGTTCTAGCCCGCCAGGCCGCGACCGGCCACGTCGCACAGGGCCCGCGGTACTGAGACCATGGAGTCATGACCGCAACGCTCGTGGCCAAGGGCCTGGCCGGAGGCCACGCCCACCGCACACTCTTCAGCTCGCTCGATCTCACCGTCGCCCCCGGAGACATCGTGGGCGTCGTTGGCGCCAACGGGGCCGGCAAATCGACCCTGTTGCGTATCCTCGCCGGCCTCGACGCGCCGCTCGAGGGAACGGTCACGCTCGCGCCGGGCGACGCGTTCGTGGGCTGGCTGCCGCAGGAGCACGAGCGCGTCGTCGGCGAGACGGTCGCCGAGTACGTCGGGCGACGCACGGGCACCACGGTCGCGACGCGCGAGATGGATGCCGCAGCCGAGGCGCTCGGAGAAATTGCGGGCGTCGCGCCGGGCGCACCCGATCCGGCCGACGCCTACTCGGCAGCCCTCGAACGCTGGCTGGCCAGCGGCGCCGCCGACCTCAACGACCGGCTGCCCGTCGTTCTCGCCGAGCTGGGACTCGCGCTGTCGTCGGATGCGCTGATGACCTCGCTCTCGGGTGGCCAAGCCGCCCGGGTCGGACTCGCGGCCTTGCTGCTGTCGCGGTTCGACATCGTGCTGCTCGACGAGCCCACCAACGACCTCGACCTCGACGGCCTCGAGAGACTCGAGGGCTTCATCCGTGGCCTGCGAGGGGGAGTGGTTCTGGTGAGCCACGACCGGGCGTTTCTCGCGTCGAGCGTGACCCGCGTCGTCGAGCTCGATCTGGCCCAGGGCTCGAACCGCGTCTACGGGGGCGGATACGACGCGTTTCTCGAGGAGCGCGAGACGGCCAAGAGACACGCCCGCGAGGAATACGACGAGTTCGCCGAGAAGAAGGCCGACCTCGTGGGCCGCGCCCGCACCCAGCGCGAGTGGTCGAGCCAGGGCGTGCGCAACGCCATGAAGAAATCGCCCGACAACGACAAGATCAGGCGAAAAGCAGCGGCCGAGTCGAGCGAGAAGCAGGCCCAGAAAGTGCGCCAGATGGAGAGCCGCATTGCTCGCCTCGACGAGGTCGAGGAGCCGCGCAAGGAGTGGCAGCTGCAGTTCTCCATCGGCTCGGCGCCCCGGTCGAGTTCAGTGGTGTCCACCCTGTCGTCGGCAGTCGTCCGCCAGGGAGATTTCACGCTTGGTCCGGTGTCGCTGCAGGTCGACGCGGGTGACCGGATCGGCATCACCGGGCCGAACGGGGCCGGCAAGTCGACGCTGCTGCGGCTGCTGCTCGGCCGCACCGCTCCGAGCGAGGGAATGGCGAGTCTCGGAGCCAGTGTGGCGATCGGCGAGATCGACCAGGCCCGAGCCGTGCTC
>NZ_CAXVWM010000094.1:0-4827 GCF_964263775.1 Agreia sp.
GGGGTCGGATGCGACGGGGCCGGGTCGTCGAGATGCGGCACGGTGATCTCGGGAAAGTCTCCCGACAGGGGTTCGCGGAACTGCAGATTGAGGTGCACGGGGCCGGGCATCCCGTCGCGGCCGCGCGACGCATCCATTGCCTGCGCCGCGAGCGACTCGGCGTCGGGGCTCAGCCCGAGCACCTCGTCGACCGGCTCGTCTGCGGGGGCGGAGGGGGCATCCACATCGAGGTCGAGGCGAACGAATGCGCCGAAGATGCCGGGCTGCCAGGTGGTCTGGTTGGCACCCGTTCCGCGCAGCTCGGCGGGCCGGTCGGCCGAGAGCACGATGAGCGGCACGCCGCTGTGGTGCGCCTCCATCACGGCGGGCAACAGGTTGCCCACGGCCGTTCCCGAGGTGGTGATGATGGCCGCGGGAAGGCCGGACTCCCGCGCCAATCCGAGGGCGGTGAAGGCCGCCGAACGCTCATCGAGTCGAACCGTCAGACTCAGGATGCCGCGGCGATCGAGTGCGGCCGCTGCGAGGGCGAGCGCCTGCGAACGCGACCCCGGGGTGAGAACGACATGACGAAGCCCGCGTGCCACGAGGTGCGTGAGAAGGGCGACGGAGAAGTCCGTTGCCGGGCTCACGTCGTCGGGCCGGGCTTTCCGCGGCGGCCCGGCGTGGGATCGTCGGAGGGCTTGTCGCCCGCCTGGTCGTTCAGCCGTTTCTCGAGGTCGCGGATCTGCTCGTCGGTTCGGGCCTCAGCAGCCGGGTCGCGGGGCGTCGTGTAGCCGAGCTTGCCCAAGAAGTCGGGGTCGTCGTCGGGACCGAGCGTGCGGTAGACGGCGGCGTTCTGCTCGCGGCCCCGGCCAATGACGAACCAGAGGACCCCGCCGATAAGGGGGATCAGAATGATGATGAGCAACCAGGCCCATTTGGGAAGACCGCGGATGAGGCGGACAGGACGAAGGGCAGCGTCGACGATCGAGTAGATCATGAACGTCACGGCGACGATACCGAGGACGAACAGCAAGCGGGCCATGAACCCATGATAGGCGCGGTAACCGTGCGTTTGCCCGGGGGTTGCCCGCCGTCGAGCGCCTACACTGAATGCCGTGAATCCTCGACGCACCTGGCTGCTGTTCTCGCTCATTCGAATCGGGTTGTTCGCCGTCGTGCTCGCGATTCTCCTGCTGCTGCTGACCCCGGGCGGCGTGCCCGCCTGGATCTCGGCGCTGCTCGCCGCGATCATCGCGCTCTGCATCTCGTTCATCTTCTTGCGCAGGCCCCGCGAAGAGGCCGCGAAGAGCCTGTACGAGGCTCGGGCAAGCACCAAGCGCTCGCAGTCGACCGCGTCGGGTGACGACGAAGACAGCGAAGACGCGGCCGTCGACGGCACGCGGGCCTAGCGTTCGGCCGAACTACTTCGCGTGGCGCTTCAGCGCTTTCTCGAGGTCGCCCGCAACGCCCTTCCAGCGGCCGAGCATGATCTTGCGCTCATCACGGCTGGTGAGCTTCTGCTGGCGAAACGAGATGGTCGTTGCTCCGTCGGCCTCGGTAAGGCTCAGCTGCAGGGTGGAATCGTGGTTCCACTCCCCCGGGCGCCAGCTCACGCGCAGGTCGACCCCGGGCTGCACGCTCAGCACGCGGCCGGAGATGTCGTCGTCGGTCTCGTAGGCGGCGCCTTTGACCAGCGGAAGCGTGCTGATCTGGCCCAACCACAGCGGCAGGCCCTCGCCCACGAGGAACGCCCAGACGGTCTTGCGACTGCCCGCAACCGTCTGCTTCACGCCGACATCCCAGCCGGCAGATGAGTTGGGTTTCCTGAAGTCAGCCATCCCTCGACCTTAGGCCCCCGGGTCAGAACGCGATGGCAGCGGCGAGGCCCAGTCCGTAGACCAGCCCGGTGAGGCTCGTGAGCTGCAAGGCCAGAATCAGCTCCTTCGGCGTTTTCGCCGTCAGCACGATCACGGCCGCCGGAATGGCGATCAGCAGCGTGAAGAACACGAGAATGACGAGAGGGAACAGCAGCGTCAGGAATCCGAGGACCACAAACGGAATCAGCATGAACACGCAATACAGGATGCGCGCGGCTCGATCGCCGACGCGCACGGCGAGCGTCTTCTTCTTCGCGATACGGTCCTGCGGAATGTCGCGGATGTTGTTGACCATCAGGACGGCGCACGAGATGAATCCGATGGCCACGGCGGCGAGGATTCCTTCGAGGCTGATGTCGCGCGCGAGCACCCACAGCGTGCCGAGGGTGGCGACCAGCCCGAAGAAGACGAACACGAAGAACTCGCCGAGCCCCGCGTATCCATAGGGCCGCTTGCCGCCGGTGTAGAACCAGCCGGCCACGATTGCCGCGGCTCCCACGGCGAGAAGCCACCAGATCTGGGTGATGATCACGATGGCGATGCCGGCGACCGCGGCGAGCCCGAAGAAGGCGAGTGCAACGGTGAGCACGAGCTTCGGCCGAACCGCCCCCGAGCCGGTCAGGCGCGCGGGGCCGACACGGTGGGCATCCGTGCCCCGGATGCCGTCGGAATAGTCGTTCGCGTAGTTCACGCCGATCTGCAGGAAGAGGGAGACCGCGAGGCAGAGAGCGACCACAGGCCACTGGTCGTGCACCGATCCGAGGATGGTGGCAGCGCCCGTTCCCAGCGCGACAGGCGCGATCGCCAGGGGAAGGGTGCGCAGGCGCGCACCAGCGATCCAGTCGCCCGCAGTCACCCTCGTGCGGCGGCTCGGGGCGACGCGAGGGCCGGCCGGATGTCCGGTGGACTTCACTCGGCGGGCGTTCCTCGACGAAGACTTCTTGCGGGGCGACTTCTTACTCGTAGGCACCCGACGATTGTAGGGCTCGTCGTACGATAGAGGCTGGTGCGCCGGGAAGTCTGGTCGGCAGACGGTCGAACGATCGTCTTTCTCCACTCCGCCGACCACACTCGCGGAAGCAAGGACGCCCTATGAGCTTCATTCGATCCGAACGCGTCGCCGCCCTGTTCCTGCTCGTGGCCGCGGCGGCGGGCCTCCTTCTCGCGAACACGCCTGCGGGGCCGACGCTGATGAGCCTGCAAGACGCGCACCTCGCGATTGCCGGAACCCCGCTCGACCTCTCGGTCGGGCACTGGATCAGCGACGGCCTGCTCGCGATCTTCTTCTTCGTCGTGGCCGTCGAGCTGAAGAACGAGTTCGCCGTGGGCCAGCTCAACACCGTCGCGAAAGCGGTCAGGCCGGCCATCGCGGCGCTCGGCGGCGTGATCGTGCCGGCCCTGATCTACATCGCGTTCACGGCCGGATCCGGCTACGAGGGCGGATGGCCCATCCCCACGGCGACCGATATCGCCTTCGCGCTCGGCGTGCTCGCGGTGTTCGGAAAAGGCATCCCGTCTCGGCTTCGCATCTTCATCCTCGCCCTGGCGATCCTCGACGACATCGTGGCGATCCTCATCATCGCCGTGTTCTTCACCGCCGAGCCCAACCTGCTCTATATCGGGCTCGCCGCGGTCGGTGTGGCGCTCTTCGGGCTGCTCAGCAGTCGCCTGGCCGGTCGCTACCGCGTGCTCGTCGGCATCCTGATGGCCCTGGTGGCCGTGGTCACCTGGTCGCTCACCTACCTCTCGGGCGTGCACGCCACGATTGCCGGCGTCGCGCTCGGACTCGTGATGATGCGGCGGCCGGCGCTGCGCGTGCGGCACATGCTCGAACCCGTGACGAACGGCGCCATCCTGCCGATCTTCGCTTTTTCGGCTGCGCTCGTCGCGATACCGCAGGTCGCTCCGAGCGAATTGGCCGCGCCCTTCTGGGGAATTCTCATCGCTCTGCCGGTGGGCAAGATCATCGGCATCGGCATCGGCGGGTGGCTCTCGAGTTTCGTCGGCCGAGGCGCTCGGCGCCCGCACCTCACACTCCATGGGTTGCTCACCGCTGGCGCGCTCGGCGGCGTCGGCTTCACCGTCTCGTTGCTGATGAACGAACTCGCATTCGCGAGGCACGACGAGGTGGCCGACGAAGGGACCCTCGCCGTGCTGCTCGGATCGTCGATCTCGATCGTCGTCGCCGCCGTGCTCGTGTCGACTCTCGCGGCGTACTACCGACGGCTCCGGGTGCTTCGCGAGGATGCGCAGGAGAGACTGCGCGAGGCCTGATCAGTCGGCTGCGGCTGACGCGGCTGCGGCTGACGCGGCTGCGGCGGACGCGAGCGAGCGGGCGAGGCTGAGCCGGTCGGGCTTTCCGGATGCGAGGGTCGGCAGCGCGTCGACGGTCACGATGCGCACGGGCGCGGCCGCCCGGCCCGGCCCCGCGATGACCGCAGCACGCACGCGCTGCAGGCTGTCGGCATCCACGGGCCCGTCGGTGACGACCACTGAGACCTGGCCCCATTCGGCGCTCGGCTGCGGAACGACGACCGCGCCCCGGAAACCCTCGATCGACTGCACGACGCGCTCGACGCGGTCGAGCGACACCTTGATGCCGCCCGAGATGATCACGTTGTCGATGCGGCCGGAGACTCGCACGACCCCGTCGACGACGTCTCCCGAGTCGGCGTTGCGGTACCAGCGGCGACCGTTCTCGGTCGAGAACTTGCGCTCTGTCAGTTCGTCGTCGCCGAGGTAACCCTCCGCCAGCATCGGGCCGGAGAGTTCGAGCTCGCCCGCGGTGACCCTCGCCTGAACCTGGCTCAACGGGATGCCGTCGTACACGCATCCGCCCGCCGTCTCGCTCGACCCGTAGGTGCGGCGAACGCGGAGGCCGAGCTCGATCGCCCGCGAGAACAGGGCGGCCGGCAGCGCCTGTCCGCCCACGAGGATCGCGTCGAGGCGACTCACCTGACGCCGGATG
>NZ_CAXVWM010000095.1:0-4946 GCF_964263775.1 Agreia sp.
GTCAGCGGCGGCCGGATGACGCGCTGGTTCGGGTACGAGAAGGCGGGGGGCTGACTCAGCTGGCTCACACGATCTCCTGTCGGATGCTGTGAGGTCAGGATAGCGTTCGCGCCCAGGCCACCCCGCGGGCGAGTTGGCCTGTCGCCCGAAACAGGGCAACCTGCGGAGACTCGGCGAGCGCCTCGGCCAGCGACTCCGTGGGCACCCGCTCGAATCCCAGCCTCTGCCAGAACGGCCCGGAGCGTCTACTGAACAGCCAGGCTCGCTGGGCACCGGCGTCGCGGGCGGCGGTGATGGCGAACAGCGCCAGCTCGGTGCCGAGACCAGCGGCGCGGGCATCGGATGCGACGGCCACGCTGCGGATGAGGGCGTCACACGTCGTGGGCGACAGTTCGAACCCGGTGCTGCCGACGACCCGGCCGCGCTCGTCGCGGGAAATCCAGTATCGGGTGCCCGGCGCGTCCAAGCCGCTCGTGGTGAGGTCGCACTCGGCCAGAAATTCTCGGAGCTCGGCCACGCCCGACGAGTCGACGGGCGCGGGACTGCTCACTCGATCGAGCGTACCGGGACGGCGGCGGGGGTCGTGCGTCAGCAGGCGGCCGCGAGGCCTTGCCTTCTTGATACGTGACCATATGGTCACCTATAGTCGGAAATATGGATGACGTGTTCCGCGCCCTGGCCGACCCGACGCGGCGGGCGATCCTCGACGCGCTGTTCGTCGAAGACGGCCAGTCGCTGAGCGCACTCGAGGCGCGGTTCGACATGAGCCGCTTCGGGGTCATGAAGCACCTGGGAATCCTCGAGGAATCGGGACTCGTGGTCACCCGACGACGAGGCCGCGAGAAGCTGCACTTTCTCAATCCTGTGCCCATTCGGCTCGTGCACGACCGGTGGACGAGCAAATACGCCGAACCCTGGACGGCCGCCCTCAGCGGTCTCAAGGCAGAACTGGAGAGAACCATGGAGAAGGTATTCGAGATCTACATCCGCACGACGCCCGAGCGTCTGTGGCAGGCGATCACCGACAGCGAGATCCGAAGTGTCTACAACTTCGGCAACACGATCGAGTCGGATTTCACCGAAGGGTCGAGCTACACGCAGACCAACCCGAAGTCGAACGCGCCGCTCGGCGACGGGGTCAACCTGCTGGTCGATCCGCCACGAAAGCTCGTTCAGACCATGGTCGCGAGGTGGAGCGACGAGGTCGAATCCGAGGGCACGAGTCGCATCACGTGGGAGATCGAGCAGGTCGGCGACTCGTGTCGACTCGTCGTCACCCACGACGAGCTGCGCGAGGGTGCGAACGAACAGCTGTACGGCGGCTGGCCCATGATCCTGTCGGGGCTGAAGACCTACCTCGAGACCGGCGAGAAGCTCACCACCCCGGGCTCGCTCATGTACACATAAGCCAGAGCAACGAGATCAGGCGACGCGGGCGAGGGCCTGGTCGAGGTCGGCGATCAGGTCGTTCACATCTTCGATGCCGATCGACAGCCTGATGAGCCCGGGCGTGATGCCGAGCTTCTCGCGCAGCTCGTCTGTGAACGAGATGTGGGTCGTCGTCGTGGGATGCAGCGCCATCGAACGCACGTCGCCGATGTTGGTCATGCGAGAAATGACGCGCAGCGCGTCGAGAAAGCTCCGCGCCCCCGCCGCTCCCCCGCGAACGGTCACCGCGAAGACCGATCCGGTGCGCCCCCCGTAGAGACGCTGCGCCAGGTCGTAGGCCGGGTTCGACTCCAGGCCGGCGAAGTCGACGCTCTCGACCTTCGGATGCTGCTCGAGCCAGCGCGCGATGGTCACGGAGCTGTCGAGGTGCCGTTCCATGCGCAGCGACAGGGTCTCGATGCCCTGGTGCAGCAGAAACGAATTGAACGGCGACAGCGCCGGCCCGATGTCGTTGACGACAGCCTCGCGGGCGAGCCGCGCGTATCCCGTTCGGCCGTAGCGCTCGAGCAGCGAGCGGCCACCGGATGCTTGAGGTTCGGTCAGCAGCGGATAGCGCCTCTTCGACGCGCCCCAGTCGAACGTGCCGCCGTCGACGATCGCGCCCGAGAGCCCCGCACCGTGGCCAGACAAGAATTTCGTCGACGAGTGCACGACCACGGCGGCGCCGTACTCGATCGGGCGGATCACGTACGGCGACGCGATCGTGTTGTCGACCACCAGCGGGATGCCGTGCCGGGCCGCCACCCGGGCCACCTGCTCGATGTCGACGATGTCGTTCTTCGGGTTCGGGATCGTCTCGGTGAAGATGGCCTTCGTATTCGGCCGGATGACCCGATCCCATTCATCGTCGTCGGCCGTGTTCCACACGTAGTCGACCGACACTCCGAAGCGGGCGAAGCTGCGGCCGAAGAGCACCCGCGTTCCGCTGTAGATGCTGGCCGTCGAGACGATGCGCTCGCCGTTTTCGGCGAGGGCGAGCAGTGCCGAGGTGATCGCGGCTTGGCCCGACGAGACGACGATGGCCTCCGAGCCGCCTTCGAGCGAGGCGATGCGCTTCTCGGCCACCGCGCCGGAGGGATTGCGCTGGCGCGAATAGATCAGCCCGTCGGCATCCCCCGAGAACCGGTTGCGGGCGTCGTCGAACGAGTCGAAGCGGTAGCCCGCGGTCATCGCGATCGGCGAGACGCGGGCTCCCGCGTTGAGGTCGTCGTACTCGCCCGCGTGCACCTGGCGGGTGTCGAAGGCGTATGCCTGCCAGTCGTATTCGGGCTGCGCGACGTCGGACGAGGGCTGGGTCGCATCGGTCACAGGAGGCTGCTCTCTGGCTCACGGAGGTGTGCTGTGTGGCGGGGGAGACATCGACGCACGGCGTCGGCCATGGAGAGCACGGCCTGCTCGAGAATGGGGGCGGGCATGGCGAAGATGAGGCGGGCGTAGCGCTCGTATCCACGCCCGCAGAGCACTCCGTCGGTGACGGCGACTCCGGCTTCGACCCGAAAGAAGTCGGCGACCGATCCCTCGATCTCGAGAGCCGAGCAATCGAGCCACGCGATGTATGTCGCATCCGGAATGCAGTAGCGCACCTCGGGGAGGTGCTCGGCGAGCAGCTCGGCGAGCAGCTGTCGATTGCCGTCGAGGTAGTCGACGACCTCGCCCAACCACTCGCGGCCGTCGGTGTACGCGACCGTCGCGGCGATGACGCCGGGGGTGGATGCTCCGTGCATGACCGCGAATCCGAACGTCTGGTAGAGCTCCTCGTCGGACTCGTTCGAGGTGATCAGCTGTGCCGTCTTGAGGCCCGGCAGGTTCCAGGCCTTGGATGCCGACGTCGACGTGATCGTATGGCGCGCGGTGGTCTCGGACAGCGACGCGTAAGGAATGTGCGCGACGCCCTCATAGCGCAACGGCGCGTGGATCTCGTCGGCGAACACGCGCCCGTTGTGCCGGTCGACGATGCGGGCGATGGCCTCCAGCTCCTCACGCGTGAGCACCGTTCCGGTGGGGTTCTGCGGGTTGCAGAGGATGAGGGTGCGAGCACCCTCGTGAAAGGCGGCCTCGATGCCTGCGAGGTCGTGCTGCCAGCGGCCCGCCGGATTCACGACTCCCGGAACCTCGAACACCTCGCGCCCGAGAGTGGGCACGAAGCTGAGGAACGGCATATATGCCGGTGTGGGAATAATGACGCCCGTGCCGGATGGCGAGAACTTGGTGATGGCCACCTCGAGCGCCGCCATAACGTCACTGACGGCATGAACGTTCTGCCAAGGGAAGTGCCAGCCGTACTCATCGCGGTGCCAGGCGGCTGTGGCCTTGGCCATATCGTGCGACGTCGCCGGCGCGAGGTAGCCGAGGTTGCCGTCGTCGATGGCCCGATGCAGCGCGCGGGTCACCTGCGGTGCCGTTCCGAAGTCCATCTCGGCCACCCAGGCGCCGATGGTTCCGGGGTGCAGGCTCCACTTGCGGCTCGAGGGAATGCTCAGCTCGGCACGGGTGATGTGGTCGAAGCGGGCGTGAGTCATGCAGCGATCGTACGGAAGATCGGGTAAAGCCCGCCGCTGCTTTACGCCATGTGTCGTCGACGCTCGGCATTCCACGTCGACGCGCCTAGGGTCATCGCATGAGCACCCCGTCGCCTGTCCGCATGTTCGAACGCGATGGACAGCTGGTTCTCGGGGCCATGGTGCGCACGCTCGGAGCATTCCCCTCTGGCTGGCGCTATCCCGGTGCGCACAAGAACCCGGCGAACGACCCCGCGGCCCTCAAGCGGCTCGCCCGCACGGCCGAGGAGGCCGGGCTCGACTTCCTCTTCCTCGGCGACTGGCTGTCGTCGAGCTCCGACCTCGAATACACGGAGCCGTCGCTGCTGGCGCGCATCGACCCCTTCAGCTCGGCCGCTTTTCTCGCGGCCGTCACCAACCGCATCGGACTCATCGCCACGGCCAGCACCGCGCATTCCGAGCCGTACGCGATCGCCCGCGCCGCGGCATCCATCGACCGGCTTTCGGGCGGCCGTTTCGGCCTCAACCTGACGGTGGGCACCGACCCGCGGGCGGGCGCGAATTTCGGCAGAACGGATGCCGGCGGCTCCGACGACAACCGATTCGAGACCGGTGTCGAGTACGTGCAGCTGCTGCGCAGCCTGTGGGACAGCTGGGATGACGACGCCGTGGTCGCCGATGCGAAGCGCGGAATTCTCGTGGACCACTCGAGGGTCGACCCCGTCGATCACGAGGGCCGGCGTTTCAGCGTGGCCGGGCCGCTCAACGCGCTGCGCCCCGTGCAGGGGCAGATTCCGGTCGTGCACGCCGGCGTCTCGGTGCGCGCCCGCGAATTCGCGGCGGTGCACGCCGACATCCACGTGGTCGCGCCGTCGAGCCTCGGAGACGCCGTGAAGTTCTACCGCGAGGCGGGGCAGCGCGCGGCCGCGGCCGGCCGTGCACCCGGCGATGTCACGATCATCACGCCCATCCTGCCCATCGTGGGCGAGACGCGGCAGG
>NZ_CAXVWM010000096.1:0-3192 GCF_964263775.1 Agreia sp.
AGAATCACTGTCATCGGACAAAACTCGACTGTCCGTTGCCATCGATCCTGTAGTCCGTGCCAGTGTTGTTGTGGGTGAAACCCACGGAACGACGCGAAGTGCGGCAGCCCGTCACTGCATCTGCGGAATTGCCGATTGACACCGAACGTGTAGTTTGCCGGATCAGCATCCCCGATTCGCAGAGGCTTGGTCCGTGCGCCGATCCGGGTCCCGAGAACGATCGTCTTCGGTGCCGCGTTCAGGCTTCTCCACCGGGACGGCGATCGGACAGACAAAAGCGACGGCCCTGATACGCAGCCTGTCGGCGGATCTCGCACCTTTGCACCTGTGCCGTGAGCGATTCCACGCGGACGCCCTCGGTCACGACGGAAGACTTTCAGCAGGCGCCAAGGCGCCCGCCGTGTGCGGGACAATGGCCGCATGGACCGTGGTGGGCGCCTACTGGCATCGAGGTGGTGGTACGGAGTCATCGCTGCCGTAGTTCTCGGCTCGCTTGTCATTCAGCTCGTGCTCATCTTCACAGGCGGAGCCGACGCCAACTCCGGAGAAAGCGGCACGACGGCAAGCGTCCCGGTGCGACTGTGGCGGTTGTTCAGCTTCTTCACCGTCGAGAGCAACATCGTCGTCATGATCGTGTCGCTCTTCCTCGTCGTAAACCCCCTGCGACGCGGGACGTGGTGGGACGCTGTCAGGCTCAACGCACTCTTGGCGATCACAATCACCGGGATCGTGTTCGCGGTTGTACTCGCACCCCAACTGCACCTCACCGGCTGGGCGCTCGTAGCAACGATCGGCTTCCACTACATCTCGCCGTGGGCGACCGTGCTGGGCTGGCTGATCTTCGGCCCGCGCCCCCGTTTCCGTTGGTCAACGGTCGCAGCGGCGTTCATCTTGCCCGTGGCATGGCTGGTGTACATCTTCGTGCAGGGCGCCTTCACGCACTGGTACCCGTATCCGTTCCTCGACGTCACCGAAATAGGGCTCGGCGCGGCACTCCTGAACGCGCTGATCGTCCTCGCCGTGGCGGGCGTCTTCGCCCTCGTCTTTCGACTCATCGACGCAAAGGTACCGAGCCTGCTCGATGACATTGGCTCTAGTGAACGTAGGGCGGGCATCACTGCACCGACACAGAATCGATGGCACTAACTACAGAATCGATGGCACTGGACAGCAAACGACAACTCGACAGTTCTGTCGGATCTCACGACGGTTGTCAGATCGCGAAGTAACTGACCGGGGGTTTTCTCGTTCCACCTGCCAGCGCTCGGCGCTTCGTGTCGCACCCGACTTGTCTTGGGCCGCGTACTCCGGCCAGCAACCTGCGTGCGCCAGCCTGGTGAAGACTCGACCGCTTGTAATGGGTTAGTCCGTATGTATATAGTCAGGTACTAGTTATTCACTATGCACTTAGGAGACCCGAATGTCGGTGCGACAGAGCCTGTTGGCGATCCTCGATCAAGGGCCGTGTTACGGCTATCAGCTCCGGTCGGAGTTCGATCGGAGGACTGGATCGACGTGGCCTCTGAACGTCGGGCAGATCTACGGCACGTTGGAGCGGCTGGAACGCGACGACCTCGTGCAAAAGGGCGACGTGGACAGCGAGGGTCACATGTACTGGGAGATCACGGATTCGGGGTCTGCCGAGGTGGCTACTTGGCTGACTTCACCGGTGGAGCGAAGCCAGGGGACGCGCGATGAGTTGGCGATCAAGCTCGCGGTAGCGGCGACACTGCCCGGTGTCTATGTCGCTGAGGTGATTCAGACCCAGCGGCGCGCGTCGCTCGCGCAGTTGCAGTCCCTGCAGCGGGCGAAGTTCGCGGGGCACAACGTCGATGGGCCGGAGGAGCTTGCCTGGTCTCTGGTCGCCGATTCGATGATCTTCGCCGCGGAAGCTGAGGTTCGTTGGCTAGATCACACCGAGCAGCGGCTGGCGTTGCACCCGGCGCGCGAAATGGCGCTGGAGATCTCCACCGAGCGACCGAAGCGCGGCCGGCCGGCCAAGGCTGACAACGTCGCGGCGGTGACCCGATGACCGCTCCAGTGCTGCGCCTCATCGGAGTAACGCAACAGTATGGCTCCGGACCGACGGCCGTCTCGGCTCTTTCCGGCGTGGACCTTGAAGTTTTCCCGGGCGAACTCGTCGCGATCATGGGCGCATCGGGTTCGGGTAAGTCGACGCTCCTATCGATCGCGGGCGGTCTCGCGACGCCGACGACAGGCGAAGTCGTGATCGAGGGCGCGCATCTGAGCGCCCAGTCGGCCACTCAGCTCGCGGCGCTGCGACGTAGGTCTCTCGGCTTCGTCTTCCAGGACTTCAACCTCATCCCGACCCTGACTGCGATCGAGAATGTGACACTGCCGCTCGAACTTGACGGCTTTCGAGCCCGGGTTGCGCGCCGTGCAGGTCGGGATGCCCTGGAGTCGGTCGGGCTCGCCGACAAGCTCGACTCCTACCCCGACGATCTATCGGGGGGTCAGCAGCAGCGCGTCGCGATTGCGCGCGCAGTCGTGGGCGGTCGTCGACTGATCCTCGCCGACGAACCGACCGGCGCGCTGGATTCGGTCACCGGCGAGATGGTGCTGCGCATGCTTCGCGCGCGAGTGGACGGTGGTGGCGCGGGCATCCTCGTAACCCATGAGGCGCGCCATGCCGCATTCGCGGATCGCATCGTCTTCCTCCGTGACGGCCGCATTATCGACGAGTCGCGACGCGACGGTGCCGAATCCCTCCTTGTCGGAGGCACACAGTGACCGGGTTGCTCGAGGCACACACGCCGGCAGCCGTTGACGAGCTGAAATTGGATGACTCGGAGCCGCGCGGTCGATGGGCGCGCGCCGCCGCTGAGCTTCGCATCGCCCGCCGCGCGGTCCTCCGCGCGCGCGGCGCAAGCCTGCTCGTTGCCGCGCTCGTCGCCCTTCCGATGGTGGCACTCGGTGGGGGCCTCGTCGTCTGGGCTAGCCACACGCCGACTCTCGCCCAAGAAGTGACTCTCGCCCTCGGTAGTTCGCAGGCGCGCTTCGAAATCGTGAACGGGCCCGACCCGTCGCTGTCCCAAGCGGCGGAAGACCCGGAGAACTGGAGCGTCGACTGGGACGAGGACGCTGTCAAGCCCGTCAATCCGGACCTCCCGCGAATCGCCGACCCACTGGACCTCATCCCCGCCGGAACCCGAACGTTGGAGATATCGACGG
>NZ_CAXVWM010000097.1:0-5109 GCF_964263775.1 Agreia sp.
GATCGAGCTTCGCGGGCACGGCCGGCCGAAGCAGTACGACTACACGGTGGGCACCGGCATGTACCGCATCGACCTGCACCCCTCGACGGGCGGCGACAACTACCTCGACATCGCGTCGTCGCCGTTCGAGATTCCGCTCGGCGCCCTCATCCCCGTTCGAGCCGACAACGTTCTTGCCGCCGGCAAGAACATCGGAACCACCCACATCACCAACGGAGCCTTCCGGCTTCACCCCGTCGAATGGAACATCGGCGAATCGGCGGGCGCGCTCGCGGCCTTCTGCGTCGAACGCTCCATCAGCCCCCGACAGGTTCGGGCCGATCCCCGCCTGCTCGGCGAGTTCCAAGCACAACTCACGCGTCAGGGCGTCGAGCTTCACTGGCCCGACGTCACCGGTTACTAAGGAGAAACAGCACATGAGAAAGTCAGCAATGAAGCTGGGCGCGACCGCAGCCGTCGCGATCTCGGCCCTCGTCTTGAGCGGATGCGCCGCGAGCGAACCCGAAGACGACACGCCCGTGTCGTTGAGGATGACCGTGTGGACATCGAACGAAGACCAGCTCGCCCTGTTCGATGACATCGCCGATGCCTACATCGCCGACCACCCTGAGGTGAGCGACATCACGTTCGATCCGCTCGACTTCGAGAGCTACACGACCACCCTCACCACCCAGCTGGCCGGCGGAAATCCGCCCGACATGGCGTGGGTTCTCGAGAACGCGGCCCCCGACTTCGTGTCATCGGGCGCGCTCGTGCCCCTGAACGACACGCTCGAAGCGACGAAGGGGTACGACCTCGACGACCTGTCGACCAGCGCGACCGAACTCTGGATCGACGCCGACGGCAAGCTCGCCGCCTATCCCTTCTCGACGTCGCCGTTCGTGGTCTTCGCCAACGACGACCTGCTGGCCGCCGCCGGCCAGCCCACTGCGGCTCAGCTGCAAGACGAGGGCCGCTGGAACTGGGAGACGATCTCGGAGGTCGGCTCGGCCGTGAACGCGACCACCGGCAAGGCCGGCTTCGTCGTGCGCGACTTCGACTACACGCAGTGGGACTACCTGTCCACGGTCTGGGGCGGCTGGGGCGCCGAACCGTGGTCAAAGGACGGCACGACCTGCACCATGGACTCGCCCGAGATGGTCGACGCCTTCACCTTCTTGCATGACGCCGCGTTCACCGCGAAGTCGATGCCCGGCCCGGGAACCGCGGCCGACTTCTTCGCCGGTGAGGCCGCGTTCACCGTGACGCAAATCTCGCGGGCCTCGCTGCTCGCCGAGTCGGGCATCCAGGCCTGGGAGCTCGCCCCGCTGCCCGAGGGGCCCGACGGCGAGTACTCGATCGTCGGCCAGGCCGGTGTCGGTGCGCTCGCCCAGGCCGAGCATCCGGAGCAGTCGGCCGAGTTCATCGCCTACTTCACCAACCCCGAGAACTCGGCGAAGCTGGCCCAGTACTTTCCGCCGGCCCGCACCTCGCAGCTCGACGCCGCCACACTGTCTGCCGCCAACCCCGTGCTGACAGAAGAGCAGCTCGGCGACATCGTGGTTCCGGCCATCGAAGACGGGCAGGTTCGGCCGTCGCACATCGGCTCGGCAGAGATCCAGCAGGAGGTGCGCTCGGCCCTCGACGCCCTCTGGGTGGCCGACGCCGACGTAGAAGGCACGCTCGGCGACGTCTGCACCGCAATCGCTCCCCTGCTCGAGCAGTGACCGACACCCTCGAAAGGGAGACAGTGATCACGGGTCGCACGGGTCGCGCTGCTGTTCGCAGCGCGGCCCGGGTCACCCGGCGCCGCCGTCGCTCGCTCTCTGGCAACGACAACCTCGTGGGCTATCTCTTCGTGGCGCCGCAGGTGCTCGGAATCGTGCTCTTCGTGCTGCTGCCGCTGGTGCTGATCGTCTACTACAGCTTTCACGAGTGGAACGTGCTGGCGAACACCTTTCGCTTCGTCGGCACAGAGAACGTCGAGCGGCTGTTCTCCGACCCGAAGGTCGCTCCCGTGCTCGGCACGACCGGCATCTTCTCGGTGGGCCTCGTGATCGGCAACCTGTCGATCGCTCTTCTCCTGGCGATCATGCTCAATCGCAAGGCCCGAGCGATCACGTTCTTTCGCACGCTCTTCTTCTCGCCCGTCGTCGTCTCGCTCGTCGCCTGGACGATCGTCTGGGGCTTTCTCCTTCAAGACGACGGAGGCATCAACGGCCTGCTGCAGGTGATCGGCGTCGATGGCCCGAACTGGCTGCGCGAGGGGCCGACCGCCATGCTCAGCGTGATCGTGGTTCAGGTGTTCAAGAACGTCGGCCTGAACATGATCTTGTTTCTCTCGGCGCTGCAGGGTGTTCCGAAAGAGATCACCGAGGCGGCGGCCATCGATGGCGCGGGCCCGTTTCGCACCTTCGGCCGCATCACGCTGCCGCTCATCTCGCCGATGATTCTGCTCACCACGATCATCACCATCGTCGGATCGCTGCAGGTCTTCGCGCAGATCGCCGTGCTCACGCAGGGCGGCCCGGGAATCTCGACCACCGTGCTCGTCTACTACCTGTTTCAGCAGGCATTCGAGTTTCACCGCTTCGGCTACGGATCGACCCTGGCGCTCGTCTTGTTCGTGATCGTGCTCGTGCTGACCGTCGTGCAGTGGCAGCTCAGAAAGAGGTGGGTGCACTATGAAAGCTAGGCGCCGCCCCGCGCTGCGGGTGCTCTTCTACCTCGGGATGAGCGTGCTCGCCATCCCGTTCGTCTTTCCGACCTGGTGGATGATCACCTCGTCTTTCAAGCCGATCGGCGAGATCTTCGCCTTTCCTCCCACACTCTGGCCGCAGCATCCGACCATTCAGCCCTACGTCGACGCGTTCACAGAACAGCCATTTCTGCTGCAGTACTGGAACAGCATGTACATCGCGGTCGTGGTGACGGCGGCGACCATGCTCTTCTCGGCGATGGCGGGTTACGCGTTCGCGCGCATCAAGTTTCCGGGTGTGAATGCGCTGTTTCTCGTGGTGCTGATCGGTCTGCTGGTGCCGTCTGAGGTGACGATCGTGCCGCTGTTCCAGATCTTCAACCAGCTGGGACTCGTGAACACGCACTGGCCGTTGCTGCTCGTGACGACCTTCGGGGCGCCGAGCGTGCTGGCCACGTTCATCATGCGGCAGTACTTCGTGACTCTTCCGGTCGAACTCGAGGAGGCGGCGCGACTCGACGGCCTCGGCCGCGCCGCGATCTGGTGGCGCATCGCGATGCCGCTGGCCAAGGCATCCCTCGGCGCTGTCGCCATCTTCACTTTTCTGCACACCTGGAACCTGTACCTCGAACCCACCGTGTACCTGCAGAGCCCCGAGTTGTTCACGCTTCCCCAGGCGCTGACCAGATACACGGATGCCTACGGCGGGCAGATGTGGAACGTGCAGCTGGCCGCGGCCACGATGACGGCGGTGCCGGTGCTCGTGGTGTTCGTGCTGGCGCAGCGCCAGTTCGTCGAGGGACTCGCGCAGACGGGCCTGAAGGGGTAAGCCTCTCACTTGTTACATATCGACGTGTGCAGGCGAGTTTCGGTCGATTTTCGCCAAGCGGGCATGAGTAGCCGCAGGCCGCTTGGCACATTTCGACCTGAACCCGCCCATTGAGGTCGATTCGCGCCAAGCGGCAGCGTACTGCGCGATACCTGTACCGGGAGGGTGCTGGGTCAGGGTGCCGGTCAGGCCGGGCGCACCACGCGCATGGCCGCGGCCACAATGTCGTCGACGTTCGCGGCGACATCCACGTCTTCGCCCGCCTCGTCGTCGTCGAGGGGCTCGAACGCCGCCAGCTGCGAGTCGAGCAGCGCCGCGGGCATGAAATGGCCGTGACGTGCGGCGAGGCGTGCCGCGATCAGCTCGTGTGAGCCGGAGAGGGTGACGAAGACGGTCGACGGCTCGACCGTGCGGATGGTGTCGCGATAGCTGCGCTTGAGTGCCGAGCAGGCCAGCACGAGACCCGACCGGTCGTGCTCCGAGAGCACCTCTCCAATACGCACCAACCAGGGTGCGCGGTCGATGTCGGTGAGCGGAAGGCCCGCCGCCATCTTCGTGACGTTGGCCTCGGGATGCAGCGAATCCGCGTCGATGAAGGGAACCTCGAGTCGCTGGGCGAGCAGCGCCCCGATGGTCGACTTGCCCGAACCGGACACGCCGCCCACGACGACGAGCTCGTGCCCGCTGGCATCGTGCCCGCTGCCCTGGTGCCCGCTGCCCTCGTGCATCAGAGCTGGCCCTGGTAACTGCTCCCCGCCGGGATGGGAGCCAGGCGTGTGACCTCGGCCGGAGACTCGAGCAAGCCTGCCAACGGGGCCGTCATGCGGGCGACGATCTCGCCGGCTGCGTGCGCGTCGAGGTCGGCGTTCGAACTCCACTTCTCGATCATGACGATCGTTCCGTCGGGGGCGTCGTGAATGGCGTAGAGCTCGCATCCCGTCTCGGAGTGCACCTCGGCGATGCCGCTCGACAGTGCCCGAACGACCTCGTCTCGGGCACCGGCCACGGGTCGAAAGATGGCGGTGACGACGACTGCTTCAGACATGTAACTCCACGGGGTCGGGGCGGCGCTTCGGCTGCACGAATTCGATCGCGACTCGCACCGCGATCGCGGGCCAGTTGCGACAAGTCTGCCCTGTGCGCGGCACGAGCGGGCGCATTCGTGTCGGGAGCCGCCATGCTCCGTTGTCAACGCCGGTGGCGCGGTGCGGCCGCCTGCCTAGTCTGGGCTCGTGACCAGCTCGCCCCGCACCCGCTGGATCTTCGCCGGGCAGCTCGGACCACTCTTCGACGACGGCGGGCCGATGATGATCGTCGAGGCGCGTTCGGTGTTCGGCCGTCGACCCATGCACCGGGCCAAGGCGCACCTGCTGCTCTCGGCGATGCGGCACCGGGCCGCCGAACTCGGCGACCGCGTCGAGTACCACCGGGTCGACCGCTACTCCGAGGTGGTCGACGAGCGAGACGACCTCGAGGTGATCGACCCCACCTCGTGGGCCGCGCGGCGCTTCGTTCGTGCCCGGGGCATCCACGTTCTGCCCAGCCGCGGATTCGTCACGAGCGAGGAGGAGTTTCGCGCGTGGGCCGACTCCCGCGGCGACCA
>NZ_CAXVWM010000098.1:0-32699 GCF_964263775.1 Agreia sp.
AGTAAAGTCAGAGGGTGCTCAGAGCAGAGAATCCACCCGAATCACCCCGACCATGGCTCGCGAGCTACCCCTCCGGACAGGACTCCGACATTCCGGAGATCACGTTCCGCTCGATTCCCGAGCTCGTGGCGGCCACCTGCGAGAAGTTCGGCGACCAGCCCGCGTTCTCCAACATGGGGCACGCGTTGTCGTTTCGTGAGGTCGACGAGCTCTCCGATCGGATGGCCGCCTTCTATCAAAAAGAGTTAGGCCTCGTCCCGGGCGATCGCATTGTCATTCAACTGCCCAACCTGCTGCAGTTTCCCGTCGCCATGTTCGGGGCGCTGAAGGCCGGCCTGGTCGTCGTCAACGCGAATCCGCTGTACACGGCGCACGAACTCAAATCCATTCTCGTCGACTCGGGCGCCGTGGCCATCGTCGTGCTCGAAAACTTCGCGGTCACCCTCGACCAGGAGATCGGTGGAACCGACATCCGGCACGTCATTCTGACCTCGGTCGGCGACCTGCTGCCGCTGCCCCAGCGGGCCTTCACCAACTTCGCTGTGCGCTACGTCAAGAAGATGGTTCCCGCTCACTCACTGACAGGCACGATATCGTTCCGCGATGCGCTGAGCAGGGGAGCGCAACTCGTCTTCGACGCCCCGAGTCTCGCGCCGGAGGATCTCGCGTTCCTTCAGTACACCGGGGGCACGACCGGTGGCACCAAGGCCGCCATGCTGACGCACTACAACATGCTGGCGAACCAGTTCCAGATCATGGGCCCCATTCGTGTGGCGCTTAAGGAAGGCGCGGAGACGGTGATCGCCGCGTTGCCTCTGTACCATGTGTTCTGCCTGACGGTGAACTGCCTCGGTTTCTTCCATTTCGGGGCGCACAACGTGCTCATCACGAATCCCCGCGAAACAGACGCGCTGATCAAGACGGTGGCCAAGTACAGGCCGAGCGTGCTGATCCTCGTGAGCACACTCGCGGCGGCACTGCTCGACCGACCCAACTTCGATACCCTCGACTTCGGGCCGCTCAAGCTGAGCGTCGCCGGCGGCATGGCCTTGCGCACGCAGGTCGCTGAAGAGTGGGAGCGCCGCACGGGCTCCCAGATGGTGGAAGGCTACGGACTGACAGAGGCGTCTCCGGTCGTGTCTGTGAACCCCACCGTGGGCACGGCTCGTCTCGGAACGATCGGACTTCCACTGCCCTCGACCTATGTCGAGATCAGGGACGGTGACGACAAGCCGGTCGCCCTGGGCGAGCGCGGAGAACTCGTCATCTCGGGGCCTCAGGTCATGAAGGGGTACTGGAACAAGCCGGAGGAGTCGGTGAAGACGATCGGACCCGACGGCTGGCTGCACACGGGAGACGTGGCGATCATGGATGCCGACGGGTACGTGACCATCGTCGACCGGATGAAGGACATGATCGTGGTCGGCGGATTCAACGTGTACCCGGCCGAGGTCGAGGAGGCTGTTCTCAGCGATCCCCGCGTCAAAGAGGCAGGCGTGATCGGTGTGAACGACGAGCACTCGGGCGAAACGGTCAAGCTCTTCGTGGTGCGTCATGATCCGTCGTTGACCGAGGCAGACATCCGGGGCTATCTGAAAGAACGCCTCGCTGGCTACAAGCGACCGAAGTACATCGTGTTCCGCGATGAGCTGCCCAAGACGAACGTGGGCAAGATCCTGAGGCGCGAGCTGCGGGAGCCGGGCGACGCGCCCTCGCGATAGTCTGGGCGAACAGTCTTTTCACGCGGCGTATTGACGTCGCCACGACCGAACGGTAGTTGTTTTCATGAGAGTCATCGTCTTCGTCCTGTGCCTGGCTGCCTTCGTCGCCGGGATGGTTGTGATGGCGTACGCCTTCCCCGGAGACGGCGGGTTCTTGGCCGAGGTGTTCGTGGGCGGCGTGCTGCTGTCTTCGGCGGCCGTGTTCGTGCCCATGAGCGTTCTGCGCTGGCTCGACCGCGCCTAAGATCGACCGCGCCTGAGACCGACCGCGCGAAGCGGCTACCAGGCAGCCGGCTTGTAGTCCTTCAAGAAGACTCCGTGCAGGTCGACGCCTGCCTCGCCTTGAACGATCGGGTCGTACACGCGTGCGGCACCATCGACCAGGTCGAGCGGGGCATGGAAGCCCTCCTCTGCCAGGCGCACCTTGGTGGGATGCGGACGTTCATCGGTGATCCAGCCCGTGTCGACGCTGGTCATCAGGATTCCATCATTCTCGAGCATCTCTGCGGCACTCGTGCGCGTGAGCATGTTCATGGCCGCCTTCGCCATGTTCGTGTGCGGATGGCCCGGACCCTTGTATCGGCGGGCGAACTGGCCCTCCATTGCAGAGACGTTCACGATGTAGGTGCGGCGGCCGTCTGACGCGGCCAGCACGGGGCGCAGTCGGCTCACGAGGATGAACGGGGCGGTCGTGTTGGCCAGCTGCACCTCGAGCATCTCGAGCGGATCGACGTGCTCGACATTCTGGGTCCAGCTGTTCACGTCGTGCAGGTCGGGAACCAGCCCGCCCGCGTCGATCGCGGTGCCCGCGGCGAGTCGGTCGAGCGAGCTGGAGCCCGGCGCCATCGCAAGGCTCGTCAGTTCGGAAGCCGTGAGCTTGTCGGCCACCAGCGCGGTGGATCCCAGAATGGGGTGCGCCGCGACCGATGCGGCGAGGGCTTGGGGATGCTGGTCGTTTGTGTGGCCGAAGGTCACCAGCTCGGGCAGCGGGAGGTCGGTCGGCAACGGTTCCAGCTCGGCGTCGGTCAGCGGCGCGTACGATCCGGGGGAGCGTTTGACGGTCTGCGCGGCATTGTTGATGAGGATGTCGAGGGGGCCCTCTGCGGCGACGGCGTCGGCGAGGGCGATCACCTGTGCCGGGTCGCGCAGGTCGATGCCGACGACCTTCAACCGGTGCACCCATTCCGAGGCGTCGGGAAGGCTGGAGAATCGACGGACGGCGTCGCGCGGGAAGCGGGTCGTGATGGTGGTGTGGGCTCCGTCGCGCAGGAGGCGCAGCGCGATGTACATGCCGATCTTCGCGCGACCGCCCGTGAGAAGCGCCCGCTTGCCGGTGAGATCGGTGCGGGCATCCCGTTTCTGGTGGCTCAGGGCCGCGCAGTCGGGGCAGAGCTGGTGGTAGAAGGCGTCGACCAGGGTGTAATGCTGCTTGCAGATGTAGCAGGCGCGCGACTTCAGCAACGTACCCGCCGTGGCCGCCTCTGTGCTCGTCGCGAGCGGGATGCCGCGGGTCTCGTCGTCGATGCGATCGGACGCGCCGGTCGCGGTGGCCGCAACGACCGCCTTGTCTGCCTCGGCGATGCGAGCACGCTTCGCTTGCCGGCCGTGATTCTTGACTGCCTTGAACATCTTGGCCGTGGCCCGGCGAACGGCCACGAAATCCGGATGCTCCTGCTCGAGCGTATGCAGCTGGGCCAGTACCCGAAGGGTCACCTCGAGCTCGTCGGCGCTGAAGCCGGAGGGCGGCGATTCGGGGTCGTGAGGCAGGTCTGTCATAACCGAACGATTCTACCCGCGCCCGCTGTGCGCCTAGTCTCGTCTCATGGCGACTCCTGATTTCGTTCTGGCCCTGCGCGAGAAGATCGGTCACGCACCGCTCTGGCTTTCGGGGGTGACCGCCGTGGTCATTCACGGCGACAGTGTGCTGATGGTCCGGCGCTCCGACAACGGCGCCTGGACGCCGGTCACCGGCATCATCGATCCGGGAGAGCAGCCGGCGACGTCGGCCGCCCGCGAGGTGCTGGAGGAGGCCGGAGTGGTCGCCGTCGCCGAGAATCTCTCCTGGGTGCACACGCTCCCGATGCTCACCTACTCCAACGGCGACCAGACCGAGTACCTCGACCTCACGTTCCGCATGCGCTATGTCTCGGGCGACCCGTATCCCGCCGACGGGGAGAACACGGAGGCCCGTTGGTTCGCGATCACCGAGCTGCCGGAGATGTCTCTCGATATGCGCACACGCATCCGCTACGCCCTCGACGACGTGCCGTCTGCACGGTTCGAGTTCTGACGCGCACCCGTTATTCGATGACGGCGATCACGATCGACAGCACGACGCTCAGCACGCCGACGCCGACGAAGATGTAGCCGAGCAATCGCAACAGGTGGCCCTCCCGGTGGGCGGGGTCGGTACGCGCCTGCTCCGGACGTCGCGGGTTGACGAAGACGGTGACGTCATCGCCCTCGACGAGGTGGGCGGTCTCCTCGGTGTCTGCGGGCAGCTCGTAGAGGCGGCCGTCTTCGCCCAGCCACCGAAAAACGTGCGTGTCGTCGGCGTCAAAACCCGGCGCATCCGGAACCGGGTGACGCGCGACGATCACCGCCATCGTCTCGGTCCAGCCGCTGAAGGCGAGGCGGCGCAGGTAGCCGGCGATGAGAAGGGGGATGCCGACGAACAGTCCGATCCACGAGAGCAGCTCCACAACCAGCGATGCTGCGTCGAGGGGCGTGGTCATGGAATCGATTTTAGAGGTCTACGCGAGTCGCGGCTCTTCGACGACCACTCCGTCGGGAGTCTTGTCTGTTCGCCAGCCGCGCCAGACGGGCTGGCGAAGCCGGTTCGTCGAGGTCCATTCGGCGAACTCGACCTCGCCGACGTCGGATGGCGTGATCCAGTGCGCGTCTCGCGCGTCTGCCGCCGGAACCTGCTCGGCAGGGGGCGTCTTGCGCTCCATCCGCGCAAAGCGTGCCTTCAACTCGGAAAGATCGCGTTCGCTGAATCCCGTTCCGACCCGTCCGACATAACGCAGCTCGCCTTCCTGCGGAACCGCGAGCAGCAAGGATCCGATCGTGTCGGCCCGCCGACCGGCGCCGGGCCGCCAGCCCACGACCACGACCTCCTGGGTCTTGTGCAGCTTCAGCTTGATCCACGCGGGCGAGCGCTTGCCCTGTCGATAGGTGGAATCGCGTTTCTTCGCAACGACCCCCTCGAGGCGGAGCTCGGCGCTCGCGGCGAGGGCCTCGTCGAGGTCGCCCTCATACGCGGGCGGAACCTGAACGAGAGAACCCGTGTCTGAGTGCACGAGCTTCTGCAGCGCCGCCCGCCTGTCGTCGTAGGTGAGCGAACCGAGCGACTCCGCGCCCTCCTCGAGCGCGTCGAAGACGAAGAAGTGAGCCCGGGTAGACGCGATCGCGCGCTCGACGTCGGCCTTCTTTGTGAGCTTCATGCGGCCCTGCAGGCGTCCGAAGTCGGGTCGGCCGCGCGCATCGAGGGCGACGATCTCGCCGTCGAGCACGCAGTCTGTCGAGGCATCGATAGAGCCGGCGACGGCCTCGGCGATGTCGGGAAAGCCGAGGGTGAGATCGTTGCCGTTGCGGCTCGTGAGTCGAACGGAGCCGTGCTGCACGCGGGCGATCGCCCGGATGCCGTCCCACTTCATCTCGAACGCCCAGCCTGCGGGGGAGTCATCGGCCAGAACGGATCCCGCAGTTCCCAACGTCGCCAGCATGGGTGAGATCGAGCGCCGGTCGGAGCCGTCGGTCGGCGCGACTTTCGTTGCCGCCTTCGTTGCCGTCTTCGTCGCCGCCTTTTCTGCAGAATGCGGCGCGTGCGCATCCTGCGACGGATCCATCAGGTGGATCAGCCAGTTGTTCTCAGCCCGCCCGGCGCCGCCCGTATGGATGAGCGCCAACCGACGCGGCTCGCCCAGCCCTGTCGACTTGGTTCCGGTCAGGGTCGCGATCACCTCCTTGCCGTCGCGCCATTTCTCGAGTTCGTAAGTGCCTGCATCCCAGATCGTCACCTCACCGCCGCCGTATTCGCCGGCCGGGATGGTGCCCTCGAACGAGCCGTACGCGAGCGGATGGTCTTCGGTCTGCACCGCGAGATGGTTCTGCTTACCCGAGGTGGGCACGCCCTTCGGCAGGGCCCAGCTCACGAGCACGCCGTCGTGCTCGAGTCGGAAGTCGTAGTGCAGCCGCCGGGCGTGGTGCTCTTGGATGACGAACGAGCGTCCCTCCGTGGGCTGCGCGGCCTCGCTCGGCACAGGTTCAGGCGTCTTGGATGCGTCGCGCTTCTGCCGATAGGTCGCCAGCCGGTCTGCGGTCGGCTCGAGTGCCTCGAGATGACCCTTTACCAGGTCGGCGAGCGGATCGCCCCGGCGCTTCACCCGCCGAAGGACCTCGGTGAAGTCGAGTTGGGCGAGAGCGGGGCTGGCCAGTTCGCGCCAGGTGCGGGGAGCCGCGACCGTCGGATGCGACCGCCCACGCAGCGAGTACGGGGTGATCGTGGTCTTCGCCCCGTTGTTCTGGCTCCAGTCGACGAGCACCTTGCCGCGGCGCAGCTCTTTCTTCATGTCGCTGACGACGAGATCGGGATGGGCGGACTCCAGCGCGCGGGCCAGTTCGTGGGCCACGGCCGAGACCTCATCGGAGGTCTGTTTGCCGTCGAGGGCCGCGTAGAGGTGGATGCCCTTCGATCCGCTGGTCACCGGCATGGGATCGAGACCCATGTCGCGCAAAATGGCACGCGCCTCGCGGGCGACCTCGGCGCACTCCGCGAGCCCTGCACCCTCGCCGGGGTCGAGGTCGAGCACGAGCCGGTCGGGATTCTTCGGCTCACCCGTTCGCGCGAACCGCCACTGGGGAACATGGATCTCGAGGGCCGCGATCTGCGCGAGCCAGGTCAGCGTGGCGAGATTGTTGACGAGCGGGTACTCGTTGGAGCGGCTCTTGTGCTCGATCGCGCCGCGGGCGACCCAGTCGGGCGTCGAGTCGTCGAGGTTCTTCTGAAAGAACATCTCGCCGGGATGCTCCGCGGTGCCGACCCCGTTCACCCACCTCTTGCGCGTGGCCGGCCTCTCGCGGGCATGCGGGATCAGAACGTGGGCGATCGATGCGTAGTAGTCGAGCACCTCTCCCTTCGTCGTTCCCGTCTCGGGGTACAGCACCTTGTCGAGATTCGTGAGGGTGAGTCTCTGCCCGCCCACGGATACCACTTGTTTCGTCGCGCTCATGCTGACATTCTCTCCACGATGTGGGGGTCAAGGGCTAGTGCTTGCATCGTGAGAGGAGTTCACTCGTAATCATGAGAGCCATCTGGAAGGGTGCCGTGACGTTCGGCCTCGTCAACGTTCCCGTGAAGGTCTACGCCGCGACCGAAGATCACGACATCGCCCTGCACCAGGTGCACGACGAAGACGGCGGGCGCATCCGCTACCAGCGGCGTTGCGAGATCTGCGGCAAGGTCGTCGACTACGCGCACATCGACAAGGCGTACGACGACGGCGAACGCACGGTCGTTCTCACGGGTGAGGACCTCGCGAGCCTGCCCGAGGAGAAGAGTCGCGAGATCGACGTGGTGGAATTCGTGCCGAGCGACCAGATCGATCCGATCATGCTCGACCGCAGCTATTTTCTCGAGCCCGACTCGTCGAGCGCCAAGTCGTATGTGCTGCTGCGACGCACCCTCGAGCAGACGGATCGCACGGCGATCGTGCACTTCGCATTGCGCCAGAAGACCCGGCTGGGCGCGCTACGAGTGCACGGCGACGTGTTGATGCTGCAGTCGCTGCTCTGGTCTGACGAGGTGCGCGAGGCGTCGTTTGCCGCGCTCGACGAACGGGTGCGTATCACCGCGAAAGAGCTCGACATGTCGAGCGCGCTCGTCGACAGCTTTGCGAGCGACTTCTCGCCCGAGGATTTCACCGATGACTACCAGGAGCAGTTGCGCACGCTCATCGACGCGAAACTCGAGCAGGGCGAGGCCCTCGACACCGAGGCGACGTTCGGCGAGCAGCCCGAGAAGGAGTCGGGAGGCGAGGTCATCGACCTGATGGAGGCGCTGCGGCGCAGCGTCGAGCGCAACGCGGCGAAGAAGAAGCCTGCTCCCAAGAAAACGGCTGCGGCGAAGAAACCCGCGGCGAAGAAGCCCGCAGCGAAGGAGCCTGCGGCGAAGAAGCCTGCGGTGAAAAAGTCTGCCGCGAAGGAGGAGCCCGTCGCCGAGAAGAAGCGCCGGGCGTAGTGTAGGGCCGTGTCTTTCCCGCTGATCCCCGACGACGTGATCGAACGCATCCGATCGCGCGCGGCGGGCTATGACCGGAACAACGCTTTTGCGCACGAAGACCTCGACGAACTGACGGAATACGGATACCGGCGGATGTTCGCTCCCGTCTCCCGGGGTGGGCTCGGGCTGGGGCTGGCCGCGGTGGCACGCGAACAGCGGCGCCTCGCCGCGGCCGCGCCGGCGACTGCGCTGGCGATCAACATGCACCTCGTCTGGACCGGCGTGGCGAAGACCCTCTTCGATCGGGGCGACGACTCGCTCGCCTTCGTGCTCGACGAGGCGGCGACGGGCGAGATCTTCGCGTTCGGTAACAGCGAGGCCGGCAATGACCTGGTGCTGCTCGACTCGCGCACTCGTGCCGACCCTCACCCCGACGGCTCCTATTCGTTCACCGGGCGCAAGATCTTCACGTCGCTGTCGCCGGTGTGGACGCGACTCGGCGTGTTCGGCCGCGACGACACGAGCCCGGATGCGCCCCAGCTCGTGCACGCGTTCATCGATCGGGCGGCCGACGGATACCGCATAGACGACGACTGGGATTCCCTCGGGATGCGCGCGACCCAGAGCCACACCACTCTTCTCGACGGCGTCACGGCACCCGCCGACCGGGTATTTCGACGCGTCGCACCGGGGCCGAGCGCCGACCCGCTGGTCTTCGCCATCTTCGCGAACTTCGAGGTGCTTCTGGCCGCTGTGTACGCCGGCATCGCCGACCGGGCCCTGGAACTCGCGGTCGAGGCGGCCCACACCAGGACGAGCCTGAAGTCGGGAGGCCGGCCGTACGCATCCGACCCCGCCATTCGTCACCGGGTGGCCGAGGCGGGTATCGCGCTCGACGCCCTCGAGCCGCAGATCGTGGGATTGGCGCGGGATGTCGACGAGCTCGTCGACCACGGCGCCCTGTGGTTCGCCAAACTCGTCGGTCTGAAGGTGCGCGCCACGGAGACTGCGCGAGTCGTGGTCGACCAGGCCATCCGGGTCACCGGCGGCTCGGCGATGTCGAACGCGAGCGAGCTCGGCCGGTTGTACCGCGACGTTCTGGCGGGGATGTTCCATCCCTCCGACGGAGAGTCCGCCCACGCCACGGTCGCGAATGCCCTTCTCGGGCCGGTGCCCGAATGAGCCTCATTCCGTTCGAGGGACAGACTCCGCAGGTCGCCGACGACGTCTGGCTCGCGCCCAGCAGTACCCTCATCGGCCGGGTGAGTCTCGGCGCATTCAGCAGCGTCTTCTTCGGAACCTTGCTGCGTGGCGACTCGTCCGACATCGTGCTGGGAGAGCGCAGCAACCTGCAGGACAATGTCGTCGTTCACGCCGACGCCGGGTATCCGGCTCGCGTCGGAGACGGTGTCAGCGTAGGCCACGGCGCCGTGTTGCACGGGTGCACGATCGGTGACGACAGCCTCATCGGCATGAACGCCACGGTGCTGAACGGGGCCGTGATCGGCGCGAACTGTCTCATCGCGGCCGGCGCCGTCGTGCTCGAGGGCGCCGTGGTGCCCGATGGATCGCTCGTGGCCGGGGTGCCGGGCCGGGTACGACGCGAGCTGACCGAGGACGAGCGCGAGGGCATCCGCACGAACGCGAGCCACTACGTCGAGTTGTCTCGGGCCTACGGTGCGTCGTAGCGTCGCGGGGCTGCCCGCGATCGTCTGCGTCGGTCTCCTCCTGACCTCGTGCTCCTCGTTCGTCGGTGGCCCGTTCGCGCGTGCGGACGAATCATCGACGGGCGCGACGAGTGCGACGGCGACGGCGACGGCCCAAGCCGAACCCGAGCCCGAGCCCGTCGAAAGTGCACCCTCGGTCGATGAGCTGACGGCCCAGTACGTGTCGGTACGACTCGACGCGATGACCCTCGAGCAGAAGGTCGCCTCGATGTTCATCGTGGGCGCCCCGGGTCTGGATGGCCCGGCCTGGCAGGCGACCGTGTCGTCGAGGGGCCTCGGAGGTCTCATTCTGATGGGCTACAACGTGCCGGCCACGCCCGAAGAACTCGCTGCACTGACCGCCATGGTGTCGTCGGGCGACGGGCTCTCTCCGCTCATCGCGATCGATGAGGAGGGAGGCGACGTCACACGCCTTCCCTACGACGGTTACGCGGGCGCGGACACCCTGTCTGCCCAGCCTGCGTCGGCGACGTCGGATGCCTTCTCGGGCAGATCGCAGCTGCTGGGCGGCGCGGGGGTATCGGTCAACTTCGGCATCGTGGCCGACGTCACCGCCGATCCCGCCTCGTTCATGTTCAGTCGGGTGCTCGGTGGCGATGCGGCGGCTGCATCGCCTCGGGTGGCCGCGGCGGTGGAGGGTGAGAACAGTCGCGTCTTCAGCACCCTGAAGCATTTTCCCGGGCATGGTGAGACGACGGGCGACTCGCACTCCAGCGTGCCGCAGAGCGACGTCGACCTGGGCGGCTGGCGATTGCGCGATGCACCGCCCTTCACGGCCGGAATCAATGCGGGTGCCGAGCTCGTGATGTTCGGACACCTCGCTTATACCCCGGTCGATCCGCAGCCCGCGAGCCTCTCCGCCATCTGGCACTCGATCCTGCGCGACGAGCTGGGCTTCACGGGGGTGGCCGTGACAGACGACATGGGCATGCTCGAGGCCACGGGATCGCCCGAATACGCCAGCGCCGACGAGAATGCGATCCGTGCGGTCGCGGCCGGAAACGACCTGCTTCTCTACGTGACCCCGGGCGACGTCGACGCCATGATCGCGGCCGTCGTCGGAGCTGTGCAGTCAGGCCGGATCGACCCCGCGATCGTCGACGACGCGGTGACCCGCGGCCTCGAGTTGCGGCGCGAGCTCTGGCTGCGGCAGCATCCGGAACTCGCGTTCTGAGCCCTTCTCAGCCCTCGACGGTCAGCCCTCGACGTGCCGCTCGTCGTGGCCGGAGTAGGCGCTCAACGGTCGGATCAGCGAATTCGACGCGCGCTGCTCCATGATGTGGGCCGTCCAGCCCACAACACGGCTCGCGACGAAGAGCGGGGTGAACGTCTCGGTATCGAAACCCATGAGGTGATAGGCAGGCCCCGACGGGTAGTCGAGGTTCGGCAGGATGTTCTTGCGTGCGGTCATCGCCGTCTCGAGCGCGTCGTAGAGGGCGCCGAGGTCGGGACGGTCGTAGTGCTCGATCAGCGCGTCGAGGCTCGTCTTCATGGTGGGCACGCGGGAGTCGCCGTGCTTGTAGACGCGGTGGCCGAATCCCATGATCTTGCGCTTGTCTGCGAGGGCCTTCTCGAGCCACCCGGCGGCCTTGTCGGCCCTGCCCACCTCGTCGAACGTGTGCATCACGGCCTCATTGGCGCCGCCGTGCAGGGGGCCCTTCAGGGCGCCGATTCCGCCGACGACGGCCGAGTAGAGATCGGCGAGCGTCGAGGTGATGACGCGCGCGGTGAAAGTCGACGCGTTGAAGGAGTGCTCTGCGTACAGGATCATCGACACGTCGAACGCGTCGACCACGACCAACTCGGGCACGTCGCCGAATGTCATGTGCAGGAAGTTGGCCGAATAGCCCAGGTCGTCGCGGGGCTCGACGACATCATCCCCGCGTCGGCGCCTCTGGTCGTACGCCACGATCGCGGGGATTCTCGCATAGAGCCCCAGCGCCTTCTCGAGGTCGGCTTCGGGCGAGTTCTCGGATGCGCGGGGGTCGCTCGCGCCGATGACGCTCACGGCTGTGCGCAACACATCCATGGGATGAGCTGTGAGCGGCAACTCGTCGATGATGCGTCGCACCGCGACGGGCAGTGCCCGCTGCGCCCTCTCGACCCGCTCGAACTCGGCGAGCTGCTCATCGTTCGGGAGTTCGCCGTGCCAGAGAAGATACGCGACCTGCTCGAAAGAGCACAGTGCTGCCAATTCTTGAACCGGGTAGCCGCGGTAGAGCAGCGAATTGGTTTCGGGATTGACCTTGGAGATGGCCGTCGTGTCGACCACCACCCCCGCCAGGCCTTTATGAATGCGAGGTTCTTCGTGGACGGCGGGCGAATCTGACACGGGTGAGCTCCTTCGCAAAGACGGCGGCGCCCGCCTGATCGGGGCGCCGCCGCCATGCTATCGAATCCGGATGACGGATCAGCTGGTGGGCGGAGCTGATGATGACGGCGACGGAGAGGACGAGGCGGCGGGCGCGGTGCGGCGCGAGACGACCCGGATGATGACGACAGTGATCGCCGCCAGCACGACCAGCACGAGAAGCCAGGGCAGGCCGATACCGAGGGCGACGAGCGAGCCGGTGAGGGCCGCGACGAGTGAGTTCCAGCCTACGACGATGCCGCCCCAGAAGTCTTTCGGCCCACCCGTGGGAACGGTGCCCGCTTCATACAGTTGCAGGTCGATCGTGGAGTATGCGACCTGGTCACCCAGCAGGTCACGCTGCGCTCTGAGCGAGTCGAGGTCGGCCTGGCGCGTGGAGATGGCCGACTCCAGCACGATCAGATCATCGATGTCGGTGGCGGCGGCCATCAGGTCGAGCAGGCGGTCGACCGATCCCTGCATGGCCGTGATTCGCGCATCCAGATCGGTGGTCTGAGCCGTGACGTCGGTCGACGAGATCGACACGGACTCGACAGTGCCGAGCTTCTTCAGGTCGTCGAGCGTCTCGGTGACATCGTCTTCGGGCACCCGGATCGTGAGCTGAGCGCTCGCGGACTGCGAACCGGCTCCGGCCTGCTCGGAACGATTATCGATGTGGCCGCCGTGATTCTCGACGACCGTGACCGCCTCGGCGCTCGCTTCGACGGGATCTGTGACGCTGATCGAGACCCAGCCCGTCGTGATGATCTGCGCTTCCGTCTGCATCGAGCCGTCTTCGGCGATGCCGGTTGACGATTTGTCTTGCTGGGGTGAGACCGGACGCGAGCCGTCGGATGGCGAGGACATGCCCGAGGAACTCGAACATCCGGCCAGGAGCAGGATCGTTGCGACGGAGGCGACGGCAGTGAGCGCGAATCTCTTCATGTCGATCACGCTAGAGACCTCTGTCTGGGAGGCGAGTGAGCGAGACCTGATGGTTACCCTCTCGTTATCGCCCCGTTACCACTGCGCTCGTCCGGACAGAGAGCCTAGGCTCGGGCCATGGAATATCGCACCCTCGGACGCACTGGTCGAACCGTTTCGAGCATTGGGCTCGGAACCTGGCAGCTCGGAGCGGACTGGGGTGATGTCAGCGCGGCGGAGGCCCATGCCGTTCTCGACGCGGCCGTGGAATCGGGAGTCACGTTCTTCGACACGGCAGACGTCTACGGCGACGGACGCAGCGAGCAGCTGATCGGTGATTACCTCGAAGCGCACCCCGACAGCGACGTCACCGTCGCGACCAAGATGGGCAGGCGCGAAGCGCAGGATGCCGAGAATTTCACCCTCGAGAATTTTCGCGAGTGGACCGATCGATCTCGGCGCAACCTGAACGTGCAGACGCTCGACCTCGTGCAGTTGCATTGCCCGCCGACGGCGGTGTTCTCGACCGAGGCCATGTACGACGCCCTCGACACTCTCATCGACGATGGCGTCATCGCCAACTACGGAGTGAGCGTGCAGACCTGCGATGAGGCGCTGGCCGCGATCGCGCGTCCGGGCACCGCGACGGTGCAGATCATCCTCAACGCCTTCCGCCTGAAGCCCCTCGAAGCCGTGCTGCCCGCGGCGCTCGAGGCCGGCGTGGGTATCATCGCGCGCGTTCCCCTCGCATCCGGTCTGCTCAGCGGCCGCTACACGGCCGACACGGTGTTCGCGGCCGACGACCATCGCACCTACAACCGCGATGGCAACGCCTTCGACGTGGGCGAGACCTTCTCGGGCGTCGACTTCGAGTCCGGCGTAGCGGCGGCGCGCGAGTTCGCTGCGCTCGTTCCCGATGGCACGACGTCCGCCGCGGCAGCGTTGGCCTGGGTCGCATCGCGACCCGGAGTCAGCTCGGTCATTCCCGGCGCGCGCAACGTGGCCCAAGCCCGTGCGAACGCCGCGGCGGGCTCAGTCGGCTACCTCGGCGAGGCCTTCGAAGACGGAGTGACAGGCATCTACGACCGTTACTTCCGCGAAGCCGTGCACGGCCGCTGGTGAGACACGGCCCTCAATCGAGGTCGTCGGGGTCTTTGCCCGTGCGCTGCCCGCTGTCGAGCGCCATGATGCGGGAGCGGTCGTCATCGTCGAGTTCGAAGTCGAAGACGTCGATGTTCTCGCGGATGCGTGCGGGGGTGCTCGACTTCGGAATGACGATATTGCCGAGGTCGAGTTGCCAGCGCAGCACGATCTGCGCCGGCGACTTCGTGTGCTTCGATGCCACCGCCGCGAGTGTGGGATCGTCAAGGATGCGGCCGCGGGCGAGCGGCGACCAGGCCTCCGTCGCGATGCCGTGCGCGTCATCGTAGGCACGGGTCGTCGCCTGCTGCAGCCACGGGTGCAGCTCGACCTGGTTGATCACCGGCGTCTCCCCGCCCTCCTGGGCCAGCCGTTCGAGGTGGTGCGGGTGAAAGTTCGATACGCCGATCGACCGCACGGCACCGTCGGCCTTGAGGCTCTCGAGCGCTTTCCAGGTCTCGACGTAGCGGTTCTGCCGGGGCGCAGGCCAGTGGATGAGGTAGAGGTCGAGGTACTCGAAGCCGAGCTTGTCGAGGCTGGTGTCGAACGCCCGTCGGGTCTCGTCGTATCCGTGGTCGCTCTGCCAGACCTTGGATGTGACGAACACCTCGTGCCGCGGAACGTCACTCTCGCTGAGCGCCCGGCCCACACCTCTCTCGTTCTCGTAGAACGCGGCCGTGTCGATGTGGCGGTATCCGGCCTCGAGGGCCGAGGCGACGACATCCGTTGCGTCGTCGTCTGAGACCTTGTAGACGCCCAGCCCGAGCTGGGGGATGGCACGTGCGTCGGACAGGGTCACACGGGGAGAGATGGGCACCCGCCTATTATCGACGACGTCCACTGCGCTCTGTTCTGCTCACGGCCAGAGCAGCGTCGTCGACCAGCTCTGGCCCTGACTGCTGTAACGAAGTCTCTGGTGCCGGCGCTCGGTATCCGACTGCCAGAATTCGACGGTCTCAGGCCGAACGCACCAGAGAGTCCACGTGGGCGACACCAGTTCTGGATGCGAGTCGAGCTCGTGGGCTGCCCCATCGATCGCGGCCTCGCTCTCGTCGCGGCTGCCGAGCGGCTCGCTCTGCGGGCTGCCCAGCGCGACGGCGCGCGCGCCGAGGCCCCGACGGGCGAAATCCCGGGCATTGGCCTCGATCGAACCGCGGGTCACGGAGCCGCGGATGCGAACCGATCGGCCGACCGTGGGCCAGTAGAAGGTGAGAGCGGCCACCGGATTCGCGGTGAGCTCGACGCCCTTCGCGCTCGCGGAGCTGCTGGCGAACCACCAGCCCTCGTCGGTGAGGTCCTTCAGGATCAGCACCCGGGCATTGGGAATACCGTCGGCGTCGACGGTGGAGAGGGTCATGGCATGCGGCTCGAGCTGGCCCGCCTCGACGGCCTGGCCGAACCACGACACGAAGAGCTCGAGAGGATTCTTGGGGGCGGTCGCTGGATCGAAGGGCGGGGGCGTGGCCGCCAGGCTCGCCAACGGACGAAGGCTGTCTCGGAGGGGGCGCACGGTCAGAGTCCGCCGATGGCCTGGACCGGCTCGGTGTCGGGAATGGGACTCGCGTCTTTTCCGCGCAGGTCGGGGTGCCAGCGCTTGCCGACGAGTGGAACGAGGAAGCCGAGAAGACCGAGCACGCCGGCGACGTAGAACGCCCCGGAGGCTCCCTGGCCGTCGATCAGGAATCCGGCGAACGCGCTTCCGACGGCCGCGCCGATGAGCTGGCCCGTGCCGACCCAGCCGTAGGCCTCGGCCGTGTCGCTGAAGCGCACGCTGGCCGACACGATCGAGAACATCACTGCGAGGGCCGGTGCGATGCCGATACCGGCGACGAAGAGGGTGACGGCGAGCCACCAGATGTTGAGCGACACCGCGGCGAGGGCCGTGCCGACGAAGACGACGAACATGCGACGGGCGAGCGCCCAGGGCCCGATGGGAACGTGACCGAGCGAGAGTCCGCCGACCAGCGAACCGACCGCGAAGATCGCCAGCACGATTCCGGCTTCGAGGCCATCGTGGCCGAAGGTTGCGACGACACCCGCCTCGATGGCCGCACACGCTGCGACGAGTAGGAATCCGACGATCGTGGCCAGAAGCACCGGGGGCTTGGTGAGCACGGCGCCGAGCTTGCGCCGAGACCGGGGAATGCGCACCCGGCCGAGTTCGGGGCTCGCGATGAACCACGTTCCTCCGCCGACGAGGAAGACCACGGCGAGCAGGATTCCCCACACGGTTCCGACCTGGGTCGAGACGAAGGTGGTGATGACGGGCCCTACCACCCAGATGATCTCTTGTGCCGAGGCATCGAGCGAGAACAGCGGCGTCAGCTGCTTCGAATTGACCATCTTGGGGTAGATAGTGCGCACGGCCGGCTGTATGGGCGGCATCGTGAGGCCGGCGACGAGCGCGACGCCCATGGCGGCCGGAATCGTGAGCGGAAGCAGGGCGATGGCGGAGATCGCGACGGCGCAGATGATCATCGTGAGAGTGATGACCTGGCGCATGCCCCACACGCCCATGAGCCGCGAGGTGAGCGGACCGGCGATGGCCTGGCCGACGCTGAGGGCCGCCAGCACCAGGCCGGCCGCACCGTAGGAGTCGTGCACCTTCTCGATGTGCAGGAGGAAGGCGAGCGAGAGCATGCCGAAGGGGAACCGGGCGGTGAGTTGCGCGGCGATGATGCGCGCGACCCCGCGGGTTTTCAAAAGACTCGAGTAGCTGCTCACAACTTTTCTACTCTACCGTCCAGCCGGTACAAGTGCCTTCTGGATTCGCTGCATGGAGACGGCTTCCGCCGTTCCGAGAGATTGCGCGAACAGGCTCACCCTAAACTCCTCGAGAAGCCAGCGCGCGCGTACGATGTTCGGCGGCGAATGCGGGGCGAGGGGGATGCGGCCACCCGCCTCGGTGTACCGGGTCGTGGCCGAGTGCACCTCGGTCATCCAGGCGCGATCGCGTGCCGCGTTCTCGGCGAGCTTGCCGAGCCGCTGCGTCAGCGCCCCGAGGTAGCGGGGGAGCTGACGGAGTTGACTCGCGCCGGTCGCCGAGACGAAACCGGGGTAGATGAGGCCCTTCAGCTGCTCGCGGGCGTCACCGAGCGCGGCGAGCAGCGCCATGCTCGTGACACCCTTCAGCGCCTTCTCCGCGTCTCTCGCCGCGGACAGGATCGTGGTGACGACGGACACCGTTGTGTACAGCTCGTCCATGACGGTGGCCGACAGGCGGTCTCGGGCCGTCTGGAACCCGGCCTCGTTCCAGAGCATGCCATCCGGTGCCGTTTCGAACAGCGCGCGCCGCGCGACAGCACGCAGGCAGTCGTCGAACAGCGCCTGCACGTTCTGGTACGGGCTGGTCGCCAGCATCAGCTTCTCGTTCTGTGTGAGGTGATCGCGCACGTACGAGAGCGGAGAGGGGACGGCGTTGAGGAGCAGGCGCACGATGCCGTCGGGGGTCTGCAGCGCCTGCTCCTCGGGAGAGGTCATGAGCCGCAGCGCCACGGACGCACCGTTGTCGACGAGGGCGGGATAGGCGCGGATCACTCCGCCGTGCTGCTTCGTGTCGACGAGCCGGGGAAGTTCTCCGATGCTCCACGTCGTGAGACCGGTGCGCTCGAGGTCGCTCGAGATGCGGGTCGTGGCCTTCGCCACGGAGTCACGGGCGGCACCGCGGTGCTTCTGCTGCAAGGCGGGCAGGTCTTTGCCGACCGAGAGGGTCTTGCCCCGTTCGTCGACGACGCGGAACGACATGCGCAGGTGCGACGGCAGGCGCTCGCGGTCGAAGTCGGATGACGCGACGGTCACGTGGGCGAGCCGCGACATGGTCGAGGCGAGGGCCGCAAGGTAGCCCTCGTCGCCGCCGCCCTCGGGAGTCTCGGCGACCAAGCGTACTGCCCAGTCGGTCGAGGGCACGAAATTGCGCCGGATGCTCTTGGGAAGCGACTTGATCAACGCCGTCACCAGTTCGACGCGCAGGCCGGGCACCTGGTACTCGAACGACTCCGGTTTGAGGCGGGGGAGCAGAGCCAGCGGCACGGTGGCCGTGACGCCGTCGTCTTCGGTTCCCGGTTCGAAGCGATAGCTGAGCCCGAGGCGCTGATCTTCCTGCTGCCAAGTGGTCGGGTACTCGTTCTCATCGATCTCGGGCGCACCCTCGGGCACCAGCGCGTCGATTGTCATGGTCAGCAGCTCGGGGGTGTCGTGCTTCGCCGTCTTCCACCAGCCCTCGAAGGTGCGCTGCGAGAACACGTCCCGCGGGATGCGCTCGTGATAGAAATCGAAGACGGCCTCGTCGTCGGTGAGCAGGTCGCGGCGCCTCGAGCGCTCCTCGATCTGCTCGAGTTCTGTGCGGAACGCGCGGTTCGCCCGGTCGAAGGCCTGCTGCGATTCCCAGTCGCCCTCGACGAGCGCGTGGCGAATGAAGAGCTCGCGCGCATACGACGGGTCGACCCGCGAGAACTGGATGCGCCGCTTCTCGACGATGGGCACGCCGAACAGCGTCACGCGCTCGTAGGCCACGACGGAGCCCTGCTTCTTCTCCCAGCGAGGCTCGGAGTAGCTGCGCTTGACGAGGTCGCCGGCAAGCTTCTCGGCCCACGCGGGGTCGATGGCCGCGTTCATGCGCGCGAACAGCCGGCTCGTCTCGACGAGTTCGGCGCTCATCACCGCGGCCGGCTGCTTCTTGGTGAGCACCGACCCAGGGAAGATGCTGAAGCGGGCCTGGCGCGCGCCGACATAGTCTTTCTTCACCGCGTCGCGCAGGCCGATGTGCGAGAGCAGGCCCGACAGGATCGAGCGGTGGATGCCATCCGGGTTCACCGCGGGGTCGCCGATCGTGAGGCCCAGCGGCCTCGACAGCTGCCTCAGCTGGCGATACACGTCTTGCCACTCTCGGACGCGCAGATAGTTGAGGAACTCGTTCTTGCACAGCCGCCGGAACGCGCTCGATGACAGCTCCGACTGCTTCTCTTCGAGATAGTTGAAGAGGTTGAGCAGGGTCAAAAAATCGCTCGTGGGGTCGGTGAAGCGGCCGTGCAGCTCGTCGGCGCGCTGACGGCGTTCGAGCGGGCGCTCCCTGGGATCCTGGATGGTGAGTCCCGCAACGATGAGCATCACCTCGCGGCTCGTGCCCGTGTCTTTGGACTCGATCACCATGCGGGCGAAACGCGGCTCGATGGGCAGTCGCGCGAGGTCGCGACCGATTCTCGTCAGCCGCGGCTGGGCATCCAGAACCTTGCTGTCTGACTGCGGGGCGCGCAGCGCGCCCAGCTCACCGAGAAGGTCGAGGCCGTCTTTGATGCCGCGAGACTCGGGCGGCTGCAGGAATGGGAACGACGCGATGTCTCCGAGGCCGAGCGAGATCATCTGCAGGATCACTGCAGCCAGGTTCGTGCGCAGGATCTCGGGCTCGGTGAACTCGGGCCGCTTCTCGAAATCTTGTTGCGAGTACAGCCGGATGGCGATTCCGTCGCTGGTGCGGCCCGAACGGCCCGACCGTTGGTTGGCCGATGCCTGAGAGATCGCCTCGATGGGCAGGCGCTGCACCTTGGAGCGCACGCTGTAGCGACTGATGCGGGCGGTTCCGGCGTCGATGACGTACTTGATGCCGGGCACGGTGAGGCTGGTCTCGGCGACGTTCGTGGCCAGCACGATGCGTCGACGCACGCCCGGTGTGCTGCTGCGCTGGAACACGCGGTGCTGGTCGGCGCTCGAGAGTCGGCCGTAGAGCGGGAGGATCTCGGTGACGCCGCCCGCCGAGTTGCGGTTGGCGAATTTGCCCTTGAGGGACTCCTCGGCGTCGCGGATCTCGTTCTCGCCCGAGAGGAAGACGAGAACGTCGCCGTCGCTTTCGCGGCCCAGTTCGTCGATCGCCGCGCCGATGGCCTCGAAGACGTCGCGGTCGGGGGTGCTGGGTGCGTGATCGGCGGCATCGACATCGCTGTCGCCGTCTCGGTCGTCGACGTTCGTCTCGGCGACGAGAGGGCGGTAGCGGATCTCGACGGGGAACGTACGGCCGGAGACCTCGACGATCGGGGCGTCATCGAAATGCCGGGAGAAGCTCTGCGGGTCGATCGTGGCCGACGTGATGATCAGCTTGAGGTCGGGCCGCTTCGGCAGCAGCTGCTTGAGGTAGCCGAGCAGAAAGTCGATGTTGAGGCTGCGTTCGTGGGCCTCGTCGATGATGATCGTGTCGTACTTCGAGAGCATGCGGTCGTGATGCATCTCATTGAGCAGGATGCCGTCGGTCATCAGCTTGATGCGGGTGTCTTTGCTCGCCTTGTCGGTGAACCGCACCTGGTAGCCGACCAGGCCGCCGACCTCCTGGCCGAGTTCTTCGGCGATGCGCTCCGCTATCGTGCGGGCGGCGAGTCGGCGTGGTTGCGTGTGGCCGATCGACTCGCGGCCGAGTTCGAGGCAGATCTTGGGAAGCTGCGTGGTCTTGCCCGATCCTGTCGCGCCCGCGACGATGACCACCTGGTTCTCGGCGATCGCGCGCGCGATGTCGTCGCGCCGCTGGCTGACCGGAAGTTCAGGGGGGAAGACGATACGGGGGAGGGAATCCATGAGCATTCCATTCTAGATTCTCCGGCGCAGGTATCGCCTCGACGGACTCAGCCGCGTCGACACGTGAATGCACGTCCCCCGCTTATTCGAACAGCGTGGTTAGTCGGTCTGTGCGAGCACCGCGGCGACACGGGCGGCGGATGCGCGGCCGACCGCGCGACCCGCTTCGGCCGATGCGCGTCGCGTCGTCGGGTCGAGGGAGTTCGGTCCGAAGGCGGCGATCGACGCGGCGTCGGCGTAGATGATCTGCGTCGGCACACCGCCGAGTGCATCGAGTTCGGCGGTCGGGATGGTTCCGACGCCGGGGTCGCCCGCGCCGGGAAGAGGCGAGACGATGACGACCCAATCTGAGCCGGCGGCGAGATCGGCGTTGCTGCCCGAACGCGCCCCGCCATCCATGTAGCGCGCCCCATGGATGGTGACAGGCGGCCAGACGCCCGGAACTGCGCAGCTCGCGGCGATCGCGTCGACGAGTTCGACGCCGCTCGATCGGTCGAAGACCACGAACTCTCCGGTCTCGACCTCTACGGCGGTGATCTTCAGGTCGCGCTGCGGCCAAGCCTGGTCGGCGAGGCGAGAGCGGATGACGTCGAGGCGCACTCCTTCGTCGACCGACGGCGTCTCGAGCGCGAGCCGACCGATGCGTCTGCGGGCGTCCTCGGGCGAGGTGGCACCCTCGACGGCGGCCAGGAATCGCGACTGCAACTCGAGAGCGTCGACGTCGGCTCCGAGCTCGGCGGTCTCTTCTTCGAGCTGCGCAGCGAACGACGCCGCGAGTCCGACCGTTCCGGCCAGCTGCGCAGCGACGGCCGAACCGGCAGACGTGCCGATGATTCGGGTCTTCGGGACGAACAGCCTGTCGACGAGACGGGGATCGGCGTCGAAAAGCCCCTGCACGACTCCCAGTTCCCAGGCGATTCCGGCGACCCCGCCGCCGGCGAAGACAAGTGCTCCTGTGCTCATGCGCATACCTCCAGCTGAATGATTGCCTGCATCGCGAGCCATGCTAGCGCCCGCCGCCCCGCAACGGCACGAGCGGACACCCTGTGTAATAGTGCGACACAGGAGTATGTGGGCCGTTACGGTCGCCGTAGTCTCTGTTCATGACGAACCTGGACACGCTCCCCCTGGCCGCTCCGGCGTCGGGACAGGAGCCGTGTGAGAGCCTCGTCGAAGAGGTCACCCCCTCTGTCGTCTCGCTCATCGGAAACACGCCTCTGATCGAGCTCAACGTGCTCGCCCACGGCCTTCCCGCGCGGGTGCTGGTCAAACTCGAAAGCCGCAACGCGGGCGGGTCGGCGAAGGATCGAATCGCGCTGCACATGATCCGCGCGGCCGAGGCGAGCGGCGTACTGAAGCCCGGCGCCACCATCGTGGAGTCGAGCTCGGGCAATACGGGCATCGGGCTGGCGCTCGTCGGCAGACTCACCGGGCATCCCGTGGTCATCATCCACAGCGCGTACATCTCCGACGAGAAGCGCGCCGTTCTCAAGGCCTACGGCGCGCGTCTTGTCGAGGCCGACTGGGAGGCGCCGCCAGAGAGCCCGAACAATGCGCGCGCGATCGCCGATCGCATCGCCGCAGAGCTGCCCAACGCGTGGCGTCCGTCGCAGTACGAGAACGAGAGCAACCCCGGCGCGCACTACCAGACCACCGGGCCCGAGATCTGGCGACAGACGGCTCACAAGGTCACGCACCTCGTCGCATCCGTCGGCACGGGCGGAACCATCAGCGGAACCGGTCGCTACCTGAAAGACGTCTCTGCCGATCGCATCCGCGTCATCGGTGCCGACCCGACAGGGTCGACCTACAGCGGCAACGCCGCCGGCCCGATCAACGTCGAGGGCGCGGGCAACCGCTGGACCCAGGCCGACTGGCCGCAGACCTACCACCACGAGATCGTCGACGAGTACGTGGTGGTCTCCGACCAGGAGATCTACGACACGGTGCACACGCTCGCCGCCTCTGAGGCTCTGCTGCTCGGGCCGTCGTCGGCGCTTGCCGTGGCCGTCGCCCTGCGTGTTGCGGCACAGGCTCCGAAGGGATCCGTCGTGGTGGCCATCGCTCCCGACACGGGGGCGAACTACCTCACCAAGGCATTCGACGACGCGTGGCTCACCGACCTCGGCGTCGGCACCTATTCGATCTGACCGGCACACTCCCTCCTTCTACTTTTAGGCTCTCGTCATGGCTCTGCTTCACTTCGGATGGTTTCTCGGCGCGGGTTTCGGAGTTCAGGGATGGGGGGATCCCACCTATGGCATCGGCTACGACTGGAAGAAGCCCGACGTCTACCAGGATGCGGCGCGGCTCTTCGAACACAGCGGTCTCGACCTGCTGATCATCGAAGACGGCGTCACGGTTCCCGACACCTATGGCGGCACGAGCGAGGTCAACCTCGCCAACGCTCGCTTCGCGCCGAAGCACGACCCGCTGCCGCTGGTTCCGTACCTGCTGTCGGCGACGCAGAACCTCGGCATCGTGCCCACGCTCAGCGCGTCGTTCTACGAGCCGTTCACGGCGGCCCGGTTGCTGGCGACGCTGCAGCACTTCGCCGACGGCCGCCTCGGCTGGAACGTCGTGACGAGCGGAAGCGACCTCGCCGCCCAGAACTACGGTCTCGACAAGCAGATCGAGCACGACCTTCGCTACGACCGCGCCGACGAGTGGGTCAGCGTCATCCGCAAGCTCTGGCGCAGCTGGGCGCCCGATTCGGTGCTGGAGGACGCCGAGCGCGGGGTGTTCGCCGACTTCACCAAGGTCGCGCCGATCGATCACCAGGGGCAGTTCTTCAGTGTCCGTGGTCCCATCAATACCGTGCCCATGCCCGAGGAGCCCGTGATGGTGCAGGCCGGCGCATCCGGTCGCGGGCGCGACTTCGCGGGCCAGAATTCCGACGTGATCATCGCGCTGTCCTCCACCGCAGAGCGCAACCGCGACTTCCGTGACAGCATCCGCCAGGTCGCGCTCGCGGCCGGTCGAAACCCCGACCAGGTAAAGGTGCTGTTCGCCGTCACGCCGATCGTCACCGCGAACGCCGACGAGACCGCGAGCGTCAGGGCGCGCCGCTCCGACCTCAACCAGGCCGCGATCGACGAGGCCCTGCAGTCGATCTCGTACCTCTCGGGAGTCGACTTCAAGGCGTTCGACCTCGATGCGCCGTTGCCGGAACTCACGACCAACAGCAACCAGGGCACCCTCGACAACTTCGTCAAATCGGCGCCATCCGGCTCCACGCTCCGTGAGATCCTGCAGGTGCGCGCCAACCGAGACGGGCTCGCCGTGATCGGAACGGCCGACGAGATCGTCGACCACCTCGAGGCGCTCGGTGAGGCGAGTGGCGGAGACGGATTCCTCTTCGCCGGCCAGGTGCATCCCGCCAACGTGCACCGCACTCTCGACCCACTCGTGCCCGTTCTGCGGCGACGGGGGCTCATCCGTCGCGAGTTCGGCGACGGCGGGCTGCGCGGCAACCTCCTGGACTTCTGATGCCGGTGCTCCGGCTCGCGGGGCAGCCGATCACCGTCGACGACGTCGTCGCGGTGGCAGACGGCGCGTCGGTCGATCTTGCCCCGGCGGTTGTGCGCACGATCGCCCGGTCGCGGCGCATCGTCGAGTCGGCCCAGGCGTCCGGATCGCCCGTCTACGGACTGAACACCCACCTGGGCGCCGGTCGCGACACGGTCGTCGCGGCCGACGAGATCGCGGCCTTTCAGAACCGGGTCATCGACAACCACCGCGGCAGCATCGGCGATCCGCTGGCCGAGCACGAGGTGCGTGCGCTCGTCTTCGCCCGCGTGGTCGGCTTCAGCCTCGGCGGTTCGGGTGTTCGGCCCGAGCTTGCGGATGCCTACGCCCGGCTTCTCGACGGCGGGCCGCTGCCCGAGGTCTACACGACAGGCTCGGTCGGCGCATCCGATCTCGCCCTGCTCGCCGAGGTCGCCGCGCGCGTGCGCGAGACCCTTCCGTTCGCCGCCGGGGAGGCGCTCGCGGCTCTCAGCGCGAATTCGTACTCGATCGGGGTGGGCGCCCTCGCGGTCGCCGAGCTGCGGGCACTCGTCGGCGAGGCGGATGCCGTGGCCGCACTGTCGCTCGAGGCCTTGGGCGCCGTGGGATCGGGAGGTTCACTCAGCCCGTTCGACGAACGCGTGCACAGCCGGCGTTCGACCGGGCAGCAGCAGACGGCGCTCGCGGTCCGGTCACGGCTGACCGGTGGATTGCTGAACGACGCTGAGCGGGCGAGTTCGGTGCAGGACCCGCTGTCTTTCCGCACGGTGCCGCAGGTGCACGGAGCCCTCCGCGACAGAACCGCCCTCGCTGCGGGCCTTATCGAGGCAGAGCTGAATGCGCCGGGCGACAATCCACTCGTCGTTCCCGGGCTCGACGACGACGAGGGCGTGCTGCTCTCGAACGGCAACTTCGAGCCCCTCGGCCTCGTGCTGGCCCTCGAGAGTCTGCGCGTCGCGCTCACGCACGTGGCCGCGATTTCGGAGCGTCGCACCGCAGCGCTGTCTTCGCTCGCCACACCACTCCGTCGCGCCGGCCGCAACGCGGTTCCCGGCCTCACCTGGTATGCGGCCGCGGCCACGCTCGCCGAGGTTCGGCACCTCGCGAACCCGGTGTCGACATCCGCGACCACCCTCTCTGAAGTCGAAGACCAGGCCTCGTTCGCGCCCCTCGCCGTGCGGCTGCTTCAGCGGCAGATCGAGTTGTGCCGTCAGATCTTCGCCGTAGAGGCGCTGCATGCTGCGGAGCTTCTACGCAGCCTCGAGACGGCCCCGACCCTGGGGCGAGGAACACGCGATCTCGCCGCCGATCTCGTTCGACGTATCGGCGAGTTCGGTACGGGCCGTGCCCTCGTGGCCGATGCCGTCAAGGCCGTTTCGTCGGCCGGCGAACGTGCCAGCATTGACTCATGACCACTCTTTCATCCTCTGTGCCCACGATCACCCTGAATGATGGCAACACCATTCCCCAGCTCGGTTTCGGCGTCTTCAAGGTCGACCCCGACAAGACCTCGCGCATCGTCAGCGAGGCGTTCGAGGTGGGCTACCGTCACATCGACACCGCCAAGATCTACGGCAACGAAGAGGGTGTGGGGCACGCGATCAAGACCAGTGGCATCGACCGTGACGAGCTGTTCATCACCACCAAGCTGTGGAACGCCGACCAGGGGTACGATTCGGGCCTCGCCGCGTTCGAGAAGAGCCTCGGCCGCCTGCAACTCGACTACGTCGACCTGTACCTCATCCACTGGCCCGCTCCAGCGAACGACAACTACGTCGAGGCGTGGAGGGCCCTCGAGCAGATCCGCGAGTCGGGCCGGGCCCGATCGATCGGCGTCTCGAACTTCACGGTCGAACACCTCACCCGCCTGCTGGGCGAGACCGATGTCGTGCCCGCCGTCAACCAGATCGAGCTGCATCCCGAGTTTCAGCAGCGCGAGATCACCGCGTTCGGCCGTGAGCACGACATCGCAACCGAGGCGTGGAGCCCGCTCGCCCACGGCGCGCTGCTGAAAGACCCGAACGTGCAGACTATCGCGGATGCGCACGGCAAGTCGCTGGCCCAGGTGATTCTGCGCTGGCACATCCAGCTCGGCAACATCATCTTTCCGAAGTCGAACAGTCGTGACCGCATCGCCGAGAACTTCGAGATCTTCGACTTCGAGTTGACCGATGCCGAGCAGGCGTCGATCACAGACCTCGAGAAGGACGGTCGCGTCGGCGGCCACCCCGACGAGGTCAACTGACGTTCCGAATCGACAAGGCGCTGACACCATGAACAGGCTCGAGCACGCGATCAGCCCGTACCTGCGTTCGCACGCCGACAATCCGGTGGACTGGTTCGCCTGGGGCCCCGAGGCGTTTGCGGAGGCGGAGCGGAGAGACGTTCCCGTTCTCGTCTCCATCGGGTACTCGACCTGTCACTGGTGCCACGTCATGGCGCGAGAGTCGTTCTCCGATCCGACCCTCGCGGCCGAGCTGAACTCCCGGTTCGTGGCGATCAAGGTCGACCGCGAGGAGCATCCCGAGGTCGATTCGGTGTACCTCGCGGCGGCCGGCGCGTTCACGCAGGGGCTCGGCTGGCCTCTGAACGTCTTCGTCACCCCGCAGGGCAGGGCGTTCTTCGCGGCAACCTATTCGCCGCCGGTACCGATCCAGGGTCATCCGTCGTTCATCCAAGTGCTCGACGCGGTCGACGACGCCTGGCGGTCGAGACGCGACCAGGTCGATCTCACGGCCGCCGCAATCTCGGATGCGCTGACGCAGGCCGCACCGGCAACGTCGCACGGAGCGATCCCCGCAGATGCCGAGGCGCGACTCGATGCCGCGGTGCGCGAGCTCGAGGGCTACGAAGACACGGAGTTCGGCGGCTTCGGCGGCGCCCCCAAGTTTCCCGTCGCCCCCGTGCTGTCGCTGCTGCTTCGCCGGCGCAGCCCTCTCGCCCCGCGCACGTTGCTCGCCATGAGCCGCTCGCCGCTGCGCGATGAGATCGAAGGAGGATTCTTTCGTTACAGCGTGAACCGCGACTGGAGCGACCCGCACTACGAGCGCATGCTCTACGACAACGCGCTGCTGCTCGACGCGTACGCGCGGCTCGCATCGAGTCGAGACGTATCGGATGCCGAGGCCATCGAGGCGCGGACGACCACCGAGGGAATCGCGTCGTTCCTCACGACCGTACTGCAGCAGCCCGAGGGCGGATTCGGATCGGCGCAGGATTCTGAGAGCACGCTCGCCGGGTCGCGCAACGAGGGCGGCTACTACGCCCTGGATGCCGCGGCCCGGGCGGCGGAGACACCTCCGGCCGTCGACGCGAAGATCCTCACGGGCTGGAACGGCTTCGCCATCGCGGCTCTCTCTCGAGCCGGATTCGCGCTCGATCGGCGTGATTGGATCGCGGCGGCGGCGCGGGCCGCCGACTTTCTGCTGGAGTCGCACGTCGCCGCTGACGGCACCCTCGTGCGTGCATCCATCGGTTCGCGCCGATCGGATGCCGCGGCCACGCTCGAAGACTACGGAGCGTTCGCCGGGGGATTGCTGGCACTTGCGGCGGTCTCGGGGCGCGTGGAGTACGCCGTCAGGGCGCGACGCTTCGTCGACGCGGTCCTCGACGCCGGCTTCACCGCGCCCGGCGGCCGGGATGCCGTGCTGGCGGCTCAGAACATCGCGTCTGTCGCCGACACGTCGGAAGGTGCGTATCCGTCGGGGGTCAGTGCAGTGTGCGATGCCGCTGTCACCCTGTTCGACCTCACCGGCGAGGCACGCTACCGCGATGTCGCCTCCGGGGTCATCGGCGGTGTGGCATCCGAGGCGTTTGTGCGACCGATCGGGTACGGAGCCACCCTCGAGCTGGTGCACCGGCTGATCGATCCGATCGTGCAACTGGTCGTCGTGACGTCGACCACCGACGCCGAGGCATCCGCGAATCTCGTCGATGCGGCACGCTCGAACCCGACATCGACGACCGTGATCGTCACGGAGTCGGAGGCGCGTGCCTGGACGGACGCCGGCTTCGAGCTTCTCGAGGGCCGCACGACGCTATCCGGTCATGGTGCAGCGTATCTCTGCACCGACTTCGTGTGCCGCCTGCCGGTGGTCGACGCAGGCGAGCTAGAGTTCGCGCTTCGCTCCGTCTGACGGGGCGACGGTGAAGATCTCCGGCGCTGTGAACCGAGCCGCCGCGAATGCCTCGAGCACGTGGGCTGTTACGTCGGCCACCAGGTGCGAAGGCGTAAGCGCGATCGCCGCACCGCCGAACCCGCCGCCCGTCATGCGGGCACCGATCGCTCCAGCCTCGCGGGCGGCGACGACGGCGAGGTCGAGTTCGGCAACAGAGATCTCGAAGTCGTCGCGCATCGAGACGTGAGAGTCGTTCAAGATCTCTCCGATGGCCAGCGGTCCGCTCTCGCGCAGGGCTCGCACGGTCGCCAGCACCCGGGCATTCTCTGTGACGACGTGGCGAACGCGGCGGAACGTCTCGTCATCGAGCAGCTCCCGTGCGCGGTCGAGGTCGGCGACGGAGACGTCGCGCAGGCTGTCGACCCCGAGCGCCGCTGCGCCGGCCTCGCAGGATGCGCGCCTCGCCGCGTATCCGCCCGTCGCGTGAGCGTGGCTCACCTTGGTGTCGATGATGACGATCTCGAGACCCGCGTCGGCGAAGCCGAGGTCGACGATCTCTGAACGCAGCGAACGGCAGTCGAGGAAGACCGCGGAGTCGCGCCGGCCGAGCAATGAGGCCGACTGGTCCATGATTCCGGTCGGAGCGCCCACGGCCTCGTTCTCGGCTAACTGGCCGACGCGTGCCAGGGTCGGTCGGTCGATTCCGAGCTTCCAGCGCTCGTCGAGGGCGATCGCGACGGCGCATTCGATCGCCGCCGACGACGACAACCCCGCTCCCACGGGAACGTCGGAGGCGATGTGCGCGTCGAAGCCGCGTTGCTCGACGAGTTCGACGCCGTTCTGTCCGAGGGCCCAGGCGATGCCGAGCGGGTACGCAGACCACCCGTCGAGCGTCTGCGCGCTGACGGTCGCGAGTTCGACCTCGACCTCGTCGGCGCTGAACGTGCTGGTGACCCGCGCGGCGTTGTCGTCGCGCAGCCCGACCGCGGCCCAGGTGCGTCGATCGATGGCGAAGGGAAGCACGAAACCCTCGTTGTAGTCGGTGTGCTCGCCGATCAGGTTGACGCGGCCCGGTGCAGACCAGACCCCGTCGGCTGCACGGCCGAACCGTGAGAGGAACTCGGCGGCCGTCTGCGCCGTGAAGTCGTCATGGGTCATACGGGATTCTCCTGGTCTGCGCGCGCGATCGCGTCGCGAACGAGTGCGGCGGATGTCTCCGGCGGCACGTCTCCGATGAACGCGCCCATCGCGGCCTCGGAGCCGGCGAGGTATTTGAGCCGGTTCGCGGCCCGGCGTGGCGAGGTGACCTGGAGCATCAGGCGCACGTCGTCGCGGCCGCGGTTGACCGGGGCTTGATGCCAGGCCGAGATGTACGGCGTGGGCGTGTCATAGAGGGCATCGATGCCGCGCAGCAGCCGCAGGTAGAGCACGGCGAGCTCGTCGCGCTCGTCGCTCGTGGTGGCCGCGAGGTCGGCAATGTGCCGATGCGGAAGCATGTGCACCTCGATGGGCCAGCGGGCCGCGAATGGAACGAACGCCGTGAAGTGCTCGCCACGCAGCAGCACGCGTTCGGAGGCCTGTTCGCGCTCGAGGATCTGTGCGAACATGTCCGGTCCGAAGCGGTCTATCGAATCGAGGAGCTTCGTGGTGCGAGGCGTGACGTAGGGGTACGCGTAGATCTGGCCGTGCGGATGATTGAGGGTCACGCCGATCTCGGCGCCGCGGTTCTCGAAGGGGAAGACCTGCTCGATCGAGGGCATCGCCGACAGGGCCTCGGTGCGCTTCGCCCAGGCTTCGACGATCGTGCGGGCGCGCGACGGCGTCTGCGAGGCGAACGACCCGGTGTGCGCAGGACTGAAGCAGACGACCTCGCACCGGCCGACCGAGGTGCGGGTGCGTTCTAGTGTGAGTTCGGTGAGATCGTCGAGTCCGCGGGGGGCGTTCTCATCGGCGAGCAGGGGCCCGAACGAGGGTGAGCGGTTCTCGAAGACCGCCACGTCGTAGTTGTCGGGGATCTCGGACGGATTCGTGGCTGTCGCGGGCGCCAGGGGGTCGGCGTCATCGGACGGCAGGAAGACGCGGTTCTGACGTGCCGCCGCGATCGAGACCCACTCGCCGGTCAGCACATCTTGCCGCATGGTGGCGGTGACGGGCCGGGGATCGAGGATACGCGCGTCGGCTCGTCTCTCGGGTGTGAGAGTGGTGTCGGCGTCATCGAAATAGATGAGCTGGCGTCCGTCTGCGAGCACGGTGTCTCGGATGGCGATGGCGGACATGACGAACCTTTCGGTGGGAGCGCGGATCACGCTCGACTGCGCAACACGCGCCAGTATCGCACGGCAAGAATTGACAAGCAATCACAAATAAACGAAAGTTACCCCATGACGGACTCCGAGTTCGCAAGTGCGCCCGCTCCCGTTCGTCGTGCCCGCATCCTCGATCTGCTCTCTGCGCGAGGTTTCGTGAAGGTCGCCGAGTTGAGCGCGCTCCTCGGCGTCTCCGAGGTCACGATCCGATCCGACCTCGATGCGCTCGAGTCGACAGGCGAACTCGACCGGGTGCACGGGGGAGCCGTGTCGGCAGCGACTCCGAGGCGCACCGAACCGGCGTTCGAAGAGGCGCTCGGTGACCTGTGGGACGAGAAGCTGCGCATCGCCGCGCACGCCGCGTCGCTCGTCTCACCGGGGGACTCCGTGATCGTCGACGTCGGAACGACGGCGGCCGCATTCGCCTGGGCGCTCGTCGAACGCAGCGATCTGTCCGACGTGGTCGTGATCACGAACGGGCTGAAGATCGCGCTCGAGCTCGAGAGGGCGATTCCCCGGTTCAGCGTCATCGTCACGGGTGGCACGTTGAGGGCGCTGCAGCACTCGCTCGTGAATCCGCTGGCCGACGGCCTTTTCGACACTCTGCACGCCGACATCGCCTTTCTCGGATGCAACGGCGTCGACGCCGAACACGGCATCACCAACATCAACCTTCCCGAAGCCGAGATGAAGCGACGGATGCTTCACGCGGCGACGCGACGGATCGTTCTGGCCGACGGATCGAAGATCGGCCAGGTTCACCTCGGTCGCATAGCGACCGTTACGGGCGTCGACGGGGTCATCACGGGGCAGTCTGCCCGCGCGACGCCGTTGGCCGAACTACGTGAGGCGGGGCTCGACGTGACCCGGGTATAGGGGCGACAGGCCGCCCCCACGCGTCAGCGAGCGCAATTCTCCCGGTCGCTGCTCGAGAATCCATCGGGCGCGACCGCCTGCGAGTGCAGCAACGCGCTCGAACCCGGCTTCGCGCAGCATGCGCGCCGACTCGGCGGCAGAGAGGCCTTTTGAGTCGTCGAAGACGATGACCGTGGTCGCGGCCGGGTCGAGTTGCAACGCGGAGAGCCGAGCGCGGTTCGTGGCCTCGACGAGAACCAAGTTGTCGGCACCGAGGTGATCGGCGAGCCACTGGGTCGATACGGTCGACGACGGCAGGTAGGGCCCGGGCGCGAGCGGCGTAACGGTATTCACACGCATACGTTAACCCGTGCCGCCGACAGGACGGCGTCACTCGTAAACGGGGGTAACAAAGCCGGGCTAGCCTGTGTTCTGTGGAGGACGCACCCGACCCGGCTCTCGGGTTCGAATACCGGGTTCACGTCGAGCATCTGCTGGCGTCCGCGATCCATCGCTACGAGGGTCGCCCATCCGACGGCCCCCGGCCGGCGGTCGATGCGGAGAGCGTCGAGCGCATCACCGTGCGCGCGCACCTAGGCATCGTCGGCGATCGACACTTCGGCAAGGCGGCCCATCGCTCGGCGTCGGTCACGATCATGGCTGTCGAATCGGTTGAACACGTCGAACGGACCTTGGGTCTCGCCCAGGCACTCGACCCGCTCGACACCCGCCGCAACATCCTGATTCGCGGCGTCGACGTCGACCGGCTCCGCGGCGCCGACTTCACGCTCGACTCGGGTGCAGGCCCTGTTCTCTTTCACGCGCACCGCCCGGCGAACCCGTGTGCGTGGATGGACGTGATGCTCGCCCCGGGCGCGCACAAGGCCCTTCGGGGGCGGGGTGGGCTGCGCTGCGAGCCGCTCACGAGCGGACAGCTCGCCAGGGGGCCCGCACTGTTGCGGTCGTCGCACCGCCTCGACGACGGCGACGCCAGACTGTTCTAGAGGCTCAGCACTCGATCACGTTGACGGCGAGACCGCCCTCGCTCGTCTCCTTGTACTTGCTCGACATGTCGACTCCGGTCTGACGCATCGTCTCGATCACCATGTCGAGCGACACCAGGTGCGTGCCGTCGCCGTTCAGGGCGAGGCGGGCGGCGCTCACCGCAGTCGACGAGGCGATCGCGTTGCGCTCGATGCACGGAACCTGCACGAGGCCGCCGACAGGGTCGCAGGTGAGGCCGAGGTGGTGCTCCATGGCGATCTCGGCG
>NZ_CAXVWM010000099.1:0-2870 GCF_964263775.1 Agreia sp.
ACTGTACTTCCAACAGCTTCATCGGCCGCAGTCTCTCCTGCAGGGCGGCGGACAGTGTTCGGTCAGAATGGAGCAAAAAATTCACGCGCTTGCGCGTAAACAAAGCCGCCCGAGTGTCGCTGCAACCCATGGCGGCCAGCGTCATTAATTGCATAGTAGCCACGCGACGGTCGGTCTACCCAGCCAGCCTTCAATACGTTGCTTAACGCCCACCCAAGCCGCTGCTCGTATCGGTATCCTCCGCATCCAAGCGTTTCAGACCTGGCATCGGTGCCCAGGCCAGCGACGTCTGCCGCCGCATCGAATAGATCCTTTCGATGCAACGTACCGGTGTTCGACAGGACGGTTAAGACTGGGATCACTAGCGCCGGCCATATAGGAACTATTGAGGTAGGTTCATTCACCGAGGTAGACACGGTACCTACCTTGCACCATCAGATCGCAGACAAACGATTGTTTTTACGAGAGCCAGACCGACAAAGTCTCGATGGAACAGAGTGGGACATTCAGCTTGATGGATTCACTTTGTGCTTGCGTGGGCAAACACCCGGTCCAATTGATTCGCCACTCGACAAGAGCGCCATCCTCGACCGCGTCTCCGCCAGAGACGTAAGCGCACTATTGACCAACCGGCGCTTCGGCGGCGGGCTGCCCCGGTCGACGAAGCTGGTCGCAACGCTTTACCCTATCAAAAGTATTGGCGTCGTCGAAGTCGACATCGCTGAGCGAAGCAGCTCGGGCACACCGTCGGCCTCGGCCACCTCGTCGGCATAACTCTTCTGCGCCAGCGCCTCGCCCTCCGCGCTGAACGACTTGTACGGCTCGCGAAAAGACCGCACCCACACCCAGTCGTCCGAACGATCCGCCGGAACATAGAGCTTGTCGCGGTTCATCGTGAGATAGCTCACGTAGTCGCCCGCCTCGGTCAGCGTGGTGTTGCCGTAGACCGCGTCGGTCTCGACCAGCAAATACTGCCCGGGCGCCACCACCGGATCGGAGTTCTCGACCGCCGCGAGCGCCGCCGCCTGCAGGGCGTCGGCCGCAGCCGGCTCCGCACCACCGCGCCACCCGGCGAATCCGAGCACGTTCCCTTTGCTCGACCGCATGCACAGGCACCTTCAGCTCAAAGTCTGGCTAAGCTGCTTGACCACGTCACGGTGTACGCGGCTACACTTTCACTTATAAGTGCAATTTGTTCGTGCGATGAAAACACGAGACGTTTCGCCAAATCGACATGAGGAGTGGTTCATGACTGCAACAGCTGTGCTCACAGGCAGCCAGATCGTCGACGAATCCGTTCAGTCAGAAGCCTCTAACCTGATTGCGGAAGCCCACGACCGGCAGGTCGGTCGCGTCTCAGTCACTTTGGACGATGGCACCGAAGTGCCGCTTGAACCCAATTTGGCGCGCTTTGTCGTCACTCTCGTTCAGAGCATTGCAGCTGACGGCACGATAACCGCAGGCACTCTCCCTGAGGTACTGACCACAACCGTGGCTGCCCGGGTGATCGGAGTGTCACGTCCGACATTAATGAAGATGATCGCACGTAACGAGCTCCCGTCTACGAAGGTCGGCTCACACACTCGCCTTCTTCGACGCGACGTCATCGACTTTCGGGCACGCAGGCAGGACGCGCGCATCAAAGCGGTGGATGAATTGCGGCACGCCGGAGATGCATTCGACTGAGGATCGTCGAGTCGCCGGTACCTTGAACAGGTGCTGATCCAAAGAGTCTTCGTTGATGCGAATGTGCTCTACAGCCGAACCCTGAGGGACTGGCTCCTACTGTTGCGCCGGGAATCCGAAGGCATGTTTCAAGTTCATACGACCGAAGACGTTCTGGCTGAAACCGAATACCGCCTCCGACGCGATCACCCGTTGATGGCGGGAGGAGTCATCACCGATCTTCGAAAGAAGATTACGGCGACGATGGATGAGATCATCGAGGACTTCGACGCAACGATCCCCTTCTCGGGAAAAGATCCACACGACCGTCACGTGCATGCCGCAGCAGTCGCAAGCCAGGCCGAGATCCTTCTGACCGATGACACCGGATTCGAGGGCTCGGACGACGAGCCTTACGAGGTTTTCGGGTGTGATGCGTTCTTCGTACTGATCGACGATTCGGCCGCCTGGCATGTCCAACGCGTGGTCGCCGATCAGCTGAAGTATTGGGAGTCCAAGCCCGGCAAAACGAAGACGCTTGCGCAGGCGCTCCGCGACGCGGGTTGTCCAGAGTTTGCCCTCCGCGTCGAACAGCACGTGCGCACGCTCGCTGGGCCCATCAACCGAAGCCAACGAAGAGCCCAAACGCGCCGTTCTAAATAAGACCCCTCCCACGCCATGCCACGATGGAACGATGCCCGCATCACTTGAGCCCGCCCTCGTTCCCGAATTGCTCGTCACCGATCTCGACCGCAGTCTCGCCTTCTGGCGCGACCTGTGCGGGTTCGAGGTTGCTTACGATCGGCCCGAGGAGCGGTTCGCATACATCACCCTCGGATCGGCGCACCTCATGCTCGAAGAGATCGGCGACGGGCGGCACTGGATGACTGGGCCGCTCATGGCCCCGTTCGGCCGCGGCATCAACTTTCAGATCAGCGTTCCGGATGCCGAGTCGCTCAGCCAATCAATGCAGGATGCCGGGGTCGAGTTCTTTCAGCCGCTCGAGACGACCTGGTACCGAGTCGGCGACGAAGAGGCCGGAGTACAGCAGTTTCTCGTCACCGATCCTGACGGGTACCTCGTGCGCTTCCGATCGTCCCTTGGTCGGCGGCCCGTATTCCGGGAGTAACTACCGCGGCCAGCGGCACCTCCACCGCGTACGTGCCCTCCAGCCACAGCGCCTCCGGCCTCACCGCAGCCGCCGC
>NZ_CAXVWM010000100.1:0-6085 GCF_964263775.1 Agreia sp.
GGCAATGGATGCGTCGCGCGGCCGCGACGGGATGCCCGGCCCCGTGCACCTCAACCTGCAGTTCCGCGAGCCCCTGTCGGGAGACTTTCCCGAGATCGCCGTGCCGCATCTCGACGACCCGGCCCCGTCGCATCCGACCCCCGCCCACCGGGTCGGACCCGGCCTGCGCACGATCGTCGTGGCTGGCGACGGCGCGGGCCCTGAGGCCGAAGAGATCGCGCACGCGAGCGGATGGCCGCTGCTAGCCGAGGTCTCGAGCGGCGCACGCTTCGGGCCGAACCTGATCGTCGCGTACCGCGAACTGCTCTCGAGCGAGCTCGCAGAGCACGTCGAGCGCGTCATCGTCTTCGGCCATCCGACCCTCAGCCGAGAGGTGCCCGCGCTGCTCGCGCGACCCGAGCTGCAGCTCGTCGTCGTGGCCTCGGGCGGCGAACGCATCACGCCCGGGCACGACGGTCGGCTGCTGGTAGATCACGTCGAGGTCGGGCCCGAGGCCGTCGCGGCGAGCCGAGAGCCGGATGCGCGGGCCTGGCTCGGGCGTTGGGTCATGGCCAGCCGACACCAGCTCGAACTCGACGACCCGGAGTTGCCCGCGCCCGACGTCGAGGCTCCCCGCTCGGGCGATCTCGGCCGACGCCGCGAGTATGCGAAGGCCGAGCTCGCCGCCGCCCAAGCGTCGATCTCGAGGCCGATCCTCGCGCTCTCCGTGTGGCGCGCCACGTGGCCGCACGACCGGCTCGTGCTCGGCGCATCGCGGCTCATCCGCGAGGCCGACCGGGTCGTGCCGGGCAAGAAGATCACCGTTCACTCCAACCGCGGCCTGGCCGGCATCGATGGAACCGTGTCGACCGCGCTGGGCGTGGCCCTGGCCAGCCAGGTGGATGCGACGGGCGGCGTCACCCGGGTTCTGCTCGGCGACCTCACCCTGCTGCACGACGTGGGCGGGCTGCTCGTCGGCGTGGGCGAGGTTCGTCCTCGCGTTCAACTCATCGTCGGCAACGACGGCGGAGGCACGATCTTCGACTCGCTCGAGGTCGCATCGACGGCAGATCCGGATGCGTTCGGTCGGGTCATGCGCACGCCGCAGGCGGTCTCGATCGAGCAGCTCGCCGCCGCATACGGCTGGGCGTACACGTTGGCAACGACGCGCGCCGAGCTCGACCGGGCGCTCACCAGCCCCGACGGGCCGTTGGGCATCGTCGAGGTTCTGCTCGCCGAATCTCAGTGAAGTCGGACGAATCGTCGTTTCGCAGGGCTTGAGCGCTTTGGTACATTGCCCTCGTGACCAAACTCCGAGTGCACAACCTCGCCATGTCGATCGACGGTTTCGCCACGGGCGAGGGTCGAACCTTCGAGGCCCCCTTCGGCCATGCAGGGCACCGGCTGATGCAGTGGTTTCTGCCCACGCACACCTTCGTGAGCAAGACCGGCCACGGCGACGAGGCGGTCGGCCAGGGCACCCGCGGAGTCGATGATGCGTTCGCCGCCGCGACCGACGTGGGCATCGGCGCCGAGATCATGGGCCGCGGCAAGTTCGGCCCGCAGGAGGGGCCGTGGACAGACGAGACCTGGCGCGGATGGTGGGGCGAGGAGCCTCCCTTCCATTCGCCGGTCGTCGTACTGACGCACCATGCACGCCCCGACCTGACGGTCGGCGAGACGTCGTTTTTGTTTCGGGATGCGTCGCCGCGCGAGGCCCTCGACCTCGCGATCGAACAGGCGGGCGGCCTCGACGTGCGCCTCGGCGGCGGCCCCACCGTCGTGCGGGAGTTTCTCGAGGCAGACCTCGTGGATCACCTGCACATCGTCGTGGTGCCGATCGTGCTCGGCCGAGGCGTGCGACTGTGGAACGGATTGGAGAGCCTCGAGCAGCGCTTCGAGGTGCAGGCGACGGCGACGCCCGCAGGCGTCGTGCACTACGTCTTCACGCGCAAACCGGCGTAGCGCTCGAACTGCAGACGCGGCCCCGTCTACAGTGGGGTCACGCTCGATGAAAGGCACCGACCAATGGCCAAGAACGACGACTCTTTCTTCTCGGGCAGCGCCCGCGACCTTCTCGCCGCCCGCGAGGGCTTCGTGCTCGCCGACCTCGACCCGGCGAGCACACCCGGGGTTTCGGCATCGAAGAAGCAGGGCGAAAAGGCGCTCGCGGCCGGGGCGCCCACCCTCGACGACCTTCAGGTCAGGCTGCACGCCAACAGCCTGGCGGGCGACAACCGCAGCGTGCTGCTGGTGCTGCAGGCCATGGATTCCGCGGGCAAAGGCGGCATCGTCAGTCACGTGATCGGCACGGTCGATCCCGAGGGCGTCTCACACACCTCGTTCAAGAAGCCGACGCCCGAAGAGCTCAGCCACGACTTCCTCTGGCGCATCCGCAACGCCCTGCCGAAGGCCGGCCAGATCGGGGTGTTCGACCGCTCGCACTACGAAGACGTGCTCATCGCGCGGGTGCGCGACCTCGCCACTCCCGAGGTGATCGAGAACCGCTACGAGCTCATCAACGAGTTCGAACGCCAGGTCACCGAGTCGGGCACCAGCATCGTCAAGGTCATGCTGCACATCAGTTCAGACGAGCAGAAGGCCCGCCTCGGCGCCCGCCTCGAGCGCGAGGACAAGTACTGGAAGTACAACCCGGGCGACGTCGACGAGCGGATGCTCTGGCCGGCCTACCAGGAGGCCTACCAGCGGGCCATCCAGAACACATCGCCCGAGATCGCGCCGTGGTTCGTCGTGCCGGCCAGCCACAAGTGGTACGCCCGGGCCGCCGTGCAGCAATTGCTCATCGAGACGATGACGGCGTTCGGCCAGGGCTGGCCGCCGGCCGACTACGACATCGAGGCCGAGAAGGCGCGGCTCGCGGCGAGCTAGCCGGAGAGCCGGCCGGGCGATTCTTTGCCTCAGGGCGCCAGGCTCGCACCGTTCTGGCCGGTTCGCACGTCGAATCCGTCCCAGAACGCGCTGATCGACGTCGACCCGACACTCGAGACGAGTACACCCGACGCCGTGAAGTCGTCGGGAGTAGCGCAGGCGGCGACCGCTTCGGGGGTCGACGCCTCATGCACGATCAGGCAGAGGCTCGCATCGACGTCTTTCGCAACCCAGACCCTCCATCCGGGTTCGTCGGTCGGCACCAGGCGGGTGGTCGACGAGTCGATGAATGCGGGCAGCAGCTCATAAAGACGGTCGGTGTCGGTCTGCACGGCGTCGAACCAGCGCTCTGCTGATGCCGCGCTTCCGGTGGTCACCGCTCGGGCGGGCACCCGTGCGGGCAGGGGAGCGACCTCGCGGTGCCCGAGTTCCATCGTGTCGACGAACGGCCGATCGTCGCGCGGGGGCGCGAGCCACATCGCTGCGCCCGTGGCGATCAGTGCCAGCACGACGAGCGTGCCCGTCACCCGCGCGACGCGAGACCGGATGCTGTGGGCTCGGCGCTCGCGGGCATCCGCGGCATCGCGTGCGGCCCGCTGCAGGGCCTGCTGCTCGGCGGCCTCACGCAGCTCGAGCTCGTGCAGTTCGCGAGCGGCATCGGCCGCGCGAACCTCGTCTGCCGGGGTCGACGTGCGCCCATAGGCGGCCCGGGCGAGCGCGGCCCGTTCGTAATTCAGGACAGGCGCGTCGCCGAGGACACTATGGCGGCGGTCGGCCTCTCCTCCTGAATTACGCACGGCGCACGCCCTAGCCGAAGGCCTCGACGATGGGGCGGAACTTCATCTTGGTCTCGATGAGCTCCCTCTCCGGATCGGACTCCGCCACGATTCCCGCGCCGGCGTAGGCCGTGATGTCGCCGTTCTCGGCGATCTGGGCGCAGCGCAACGCGACGGCCCACTCGCCGTCGCCATCAGCGCCGACCCACCCGACCGGCCCGGCGTAGCGGCCCCGGTCGAACGGTTCGAGTTCGTCGATGACGGCCAGCGCGACGGCCGTGGGGGCGCCGGCGACGGCGGCCGTGGGATGCAGCGCGGCAATGAGATCGAGTGATGTCGAGCCGTCAGACAGCAGGCCCTCGACGTCGGTGGCGAGGTGCCACAGGTTGGGCAGTTTGAGGGTGAAGGGGATCTCGGAGGTGATCAGGGTGCGCGTGTGCGACTGCAGCGACCCGACGACGCTGGCGACGGCGAAGCGGTGCTCGTCGAGGTCTTTCGAGCTCGTTGCCAGCGCGATGGCGGCCTCGGAGTCGGCCTCGGCGTCGCGGCCGCGTGACATCGTGCCGGCGAGCACCCGGGCGCTGACGGTTCCGTGGTCGACACGCACGAGCGTCTCGGGGCTCGAGCCGATGAGGCCGTCGACGGCGTAGGTCCAGCAGTCGGGGTAGCCCAGGGCGAGATCGGTGAGCGTGCGCCGCAGGTCGCTCTCGGTGGGCAGGTGGCCGACGAGGTCGCGGGCGAGCACGACCTTGTTCAGGTCGCCCGCCGCAATTCGGGCGACCGCGGCCTCGACCGAGGCGCGGTAGTCGTCGGGCTTCACCTGCCCTGGCAGGAGCGAGAGTCGGTATTCGGCCCCGAGGGGGCGGGCGGCGGGTGCGGGATGCGGGGAGCCGACCTGTTCGCCCGACTCCGACTGCGCCGTGATTCGGGTGATCCAGTACACGCCCGCACGCTTGCCGACGACGATCTCGGGAACGATGAGGGTGGAGATGAGGGCCGAGGTGGCCGAGAACGCGAAGGCGCCGAACGCCACGAGTCCCGTGCCCGGCGACTGCAGCGGGTCGGTGACCCGAGCGAGCCGGGCGACCTCGCGCCACGTCGCACAGGCATCCGCGAATCGGTTCGCCCCCGAGAATTCGAGCCGCAGCGCTACACCGGCGCCCGCCATGCCCTCGCCCTTGCGCATCCAGAGCAGCGGATGACGCGAGTCGAGCAGCGGCACCAGCAGCCGGATGTCGTCGACGCGCGTGGTCTCGACGACCAGGCGGGGCAGAGTTCGTGACGTTTCGCTCACGCGTTCAGCCTAGTTCGGCCGGAGTGCGCGCATTCCCGAACATGCGCCATCCCCAGCCGTCGTGCGGGCTGCGCAACTACACTGAACGTGTGAATAAGGCAGACCTTACGAAGAAGCCCCAGGCGGTCTCCGCGATGTTCGACCAGGTCTCGACGCACTACGACCGCACGAACGCGGTGCTTTCGATGGGCAACGACCAACTGTGGCGGGCGGCCACGGTTCGGGCCGTCGACCCGCGCCCAGGCGACCGCATCCTCGATCTCGCTGCAGGAACGGGAACGTCGAGCGCCGCCCTCGCCGCCAAAGGCGCACACGTGGTGGCCGCCGACTTCTCGCCCGGCATGATCGAGGTCGGCAGGCGCCAGCAGGCCGGCAACCGCAACGTCGAGTTCGTGATCGCCGACGGCATGAACCTGCCGTTCGCCGACGAGGAGTTCGACGCCGTCACGATCTCGTTCGGGCTGCGCAACATCGTCGACCCCCATGTGGCTCTGAAAGAGCTCTACCGGGTCACCAAGCCGGGCGGCAGAATCGTGATCTGCGAGTTCTCGAAGCCCCCGGCCAAGCTCGTGCGCACCGGTTATTTCACCTACCTGAACAGGGTCATGCCCACCCTGGTGAAGCTCGCGTCGTCGAACGCCGAGGCCTACGACTACCTGGGCGATTCGATCAAGGCCTGGCCCGACCAGAAGACCCTGGCGGAATGGATGCGCACCGCCGGATTCCGGAGGGTCGCGTACAAGAACCTCAGCCTCGGAATCGTCGCCCTGCACCGGGGCATCAAGCCCCGCGCGGGTCAGTAGGCTGAACCCGTGACCCCGAAAACACCCGTTGCCGGCACGAGCGCGCCCGCAGGCAAGGCTCGGCGCACCCAGAGCCTGTCGTCGTCGCTCAACCTGCACGACCGCCTCTTCTCGACCAGTCGCGACCGCGAGGTGGCGCGTGCCGTCGACAACGGAATCGAGCGCCTCGAGGCGAGACTCTTCGCCGAGGTCAAGTTCAGCGACGAGCTCGCCGACGTGGCCGCCCGCTATCTGCTCGAGGCCGGCGGCAAGCGGGTTCGGCCCATCCTCGCCATGCTCACGGCCCAGCTCGGCGACGGCGTCACCGACCAGGTCATCATGGCCGGCGCATCCATCGAACTCAC
>NZ_CAXVWM010000101.1:0-19855 GCF_964263775.1 Agreia sp.
CAGCTTCAGCTAAGCCACGAACTGGATTCTTGTTGGGTTTTTGTCGAAGTGCCTACGGCCCTTGAGGCGATCCCTGTTCGGGGGCTGCACACAGCGCCCCCAACGATACCGTTGACGTATGGGATCAGCACGACCGCTCAACAAGTTCTTCAAGCCGCTCGGCGCCGGTGCGTTCGAGGTCACGGACTTCAAACGCAAGGAAAGATTCGGGGGCAGTGTGGTCGGCGTTCGAATCGTCTTCCCGTACGTACGCCACGCCCGCGAGTGGTCCACCGATGACTTCGGCGTCTGGCTCTCGAGCCCGACGGAGGGTGATCGCCAGATCGACGGGAACGCCGCAGCATGGATGTCCGCAAAGAACCTGACCGAAATTCCGGTTCTCAAAAGCGAAATCATCCAGATGGTCGGTGTCGCCGAGCTGATCGAGCTCCTGGCCGACCTCCACTGGCAGCTGACGTCTGGCGTATCGATCTTGCAGCCCACCAATCCCGACATCCTCAGGATTCACTACGTCAACGTTTTGAATTTTCTCGCAGTCGTCGTGCCCGCCGGCCTACACGGGCCATACACGCAGTCAACGAAGGACCTCGCATTCGCGAACCTGCAGGGCATTCACCGCGATTTCATACGAGACCGGCAGAAGGCCGAGCCAGGCCGTTGGGGACAACCGGTCGCGTGACAACGACTCCGCCACCCCACCTAAGGGGAGGCTAGCTCCGGACTATCCGATCGCGGACACCCTCTGGCCGGGGGGATGCTTGGTCGCGATCAATGGCGTGGCCATCTCCGTGAGGCTGATACCGGCTCAGTTCGGTCTTGGTGGCTTCGCGCTGCGTGGGGCCGTAGCCAAAAGAGCTGAGGCCTTATGATCTCACCCAGCCGCTGCGGTCCAGCTACGACGAGTCGGAATCCAATTCCTGTCACATTCCTGCTGTGATGCCGCTGCGGCATAAGGCCTTACACAGAAGAAGCCCCGGCTTCCCGGGGCTTCTCGCGTGCTGTTCTGGTGGAGCATAGGAGATTCGAACTCCTGACCTCTTCGATGCGAACGAAGCGCGCTACCAACTGCGCCAATGCCCCGGAACTGCCTTGGAAGACTATCACGACCGCGGCAGCGACTTCGAACCGAACGGACCGCTCAGCCGGCCCTGCGGCGGGCGAGAACCTCGTCGAGGTCGATGCCGGAACGATCGGCGGTGTCGACAATGCCCATGGATGCGAAACGGCTGGGCGCGCGAGGCGATGCCGGTTCGGCGACGGGGGCGAGCGGCAGCTCGATGGGCGCGACTGCGGGCCCGGCGGAGGCCGCGGCGCGCAGGGCGTTCTCGGCATCCGATGCGGCCCGACGAAGATCGGCCTCGATCTCGAGAGACACCTCGCGGGCGACCGACGGCAGCGCGGTCGACAGACCAGGGGCGGGCACCCGTGCTGCGTAGAGAGGTTTCGGAAGCGGGATGGGAGTCCATTCGCTGGCAGCGACGGGCTCGATGACCTGCAGCGGCTCGGCCTCGAGGAACGACTCTGAGTGATCGACCAGGGTCTGGTCGTGGACGGTGAGCGTCGGCGCCGGAAGCCGCAGGCCGCGACCCGCGCGGGCGAGCTTGCCCAGCATCACGACGCAGAGCGAGGCGACGGACGCTCCGATGGCGACGACGACCCAGGCGCCGGCAAGGGCGACTTGAAAGCCGGCGAGCACGGCGACCGATACCGAGAGGAGGAGGATCGCGGTGGTCACGGCGCGCGAGCGTTTGATGCGGGCAGCGATGAGAACGGCCACGGGCGTGGCGTCTTGCGAGACCTGGCGCAGAAAGCGCTGCTGCTCGGCGACACTGCGCGCCGTCGTTGCCACACGGATCTCGTCGGGCACCTCGCTCGTCTCGGCGAGGATGCGCAGCGTCTGCTGCAGGCGCACGGCGTTGCGTTCGGTCGCGAGGTACTCGCGGCGGCGAGACCAGGTGGGCATGAAGTAGATGAGCCACAGCCCCGCTGCGACAGCGATGATGAAGCCCCCGCCCAGCCAGTCCGTTGTCATGGCTCTACGGTATGAGAGCGGGGGCGGGTTGGCGGCGTCTGGCCACGTGTGTCGCGAACACCCGCGAGCCAATTTCGTGTCGGGTCAGCGAGGAACGGTGTGGATTGCGTGCTCGGCGGCCTGCCTGTCGAGGAGCGGCACGGTGCCCTCGCCGTCGGGAACCTGCCCGTCTCGCCACCGCCGCAGCACGCCGACCGGCAGCTCTTCGGCCACCAGCGCGAAGCAGAAGTGGTCGCGCCAGTCGCCATTGATGTGGATGAATCTGCGGCGCAGTCCTTCGTAGCGGTAGCCCAGCTTCTCGACGACCCGGAGGCTCGGCGCGTTCTCGGGCCGGATGCAGATCTCGAGGCGGTGAAGCCCGACCTGGAAGAACGCGTAGTCGGATGCCAGGGCGACCGCCGTCGGGGTGATGTTCTTGCCCGCGAAGCGCTCTGACACCCAGTAGCCGATACTCGCCGACGACACCGAGCCGTAGCTGATCGACGACACGTTGAGCTGCCCGGCGATCTCACCGTTGTACTCGATCAAGAACGGCAGGCCGTAACCGGCTCGCGCGTTGCTTTGCAGCGATCGGATGCTCGCCCTGGTATCGAAGGACATCGGCCCGTGCGGGTTGCTCGCCTCCCACTTGCGCAGCCAGCCGCGGTTCTCCAGGAGCTCACGTTCGAGCGCCCGCGCATCCCGCACTCGAATGGGGCGAAGCACGATCGATCCGTCGGACAGGGTGGGAACAAACATCGGCGGTGACAGTCATTCCTTCTGCGCGGTGGGAGATCTTCGGCGCTGCTACAGGCCCTTGGCGTACTCCTTGAGCCAGGGTCGCAGGTCGCCGCCCAGGTCTTCGCGATCGCTCGCGAGCTGGATGATGGCCTTAATGTAGTCGAGCTTGTCACCGGTATCGTACCGGCGGCCACGGAAGACGACTCCGTAGACGCCGCCCGCGATCGAGGCGTCTGCCGCAAGCGTTTCGAGCGCGTCGGTGAGCTGAATCTCGTTTCCCTTGCCGGGCTGGGTCTCTTCGAGCACGTCGAAGACCTCGGGCTGCAGAACGTAGCGGCCGATGACGGCGTAGTTCGACGGCGCGTCTTCTGCGGAGGGCTTCTCGACCAGGCCCGTGATGCGCACCACGTCTTCTTCATCGGTCTTCTCGACGGACGCCACGCCGTACATGTGCACCACGGAGGGGTCGACTTCGAGGAGCGCGACGACGGTCGTGGTGCGCCTCTCGGCAACCTCGATCATGCGCGAAAGCAGGTCGTCGCGTGCGTCGATCAGGTCGTCGCCGAGGAGAACGGCGAAAGGCTGGTGGCCGACGTGCATGCGGGCTCGGAGGACGGCGTGACCGAGGCCGCGAGGGTCGCCCTGGCGAACGTAGTGCATCTCGGCCAGCGCGGTGGCCTCGTTGACCATGCGCAGCTTGTTGCCGTCACCCTTCGACTCGAGAGTCGCCTCCAGCTCGGTGACGCGGTCGAAGTGGTTGGCCAGGGCGTGCTTGTTGCGACCCGTGACGACGAGGATGTCGTCGAGCCCGGCCTTGACCGCCTCTTCGACCACATACTGGATAGCCGGCTTGTCGACGACCGGAAGCATCTCTTTGGGCAGAGCCTTCGTGGCGGGTAGGAAGCGAGTGCCCAGTCCGGCGGCAGGAATGACGGCTTTGGTGATCTTGATGCCCATACGGATAAGGCTATCCAATGCCGAGCGATGGATGCGCCGGCTTGCGAAACACGGCCGATGCATCCGTGCAACTAAAATCTCTTAGATGGTCACCGACCCGAGCAATATCAAACGTGCGCTGAGAGCCGAGCTGCGAGAACGGCGACGCACACGCACGTCCGTCGAACGGGCATCCGCCACCGAGGGTTTCACCCGCACCCTGCAGAAGCTGGTGACCGACACGGGCGCCACGTTTATCTCGTGTTACCTGTCGGCCACCCACGAGCCGAATACCCGGGAGTTCGTGAAGTGGGCGCAGGCGAACGGCATTCGCACGCTTTTTCCGATCGCGCGCGAAGACGGCCTGCTCGACTGGACCCACGGCGACGGCGAGTCCGAGACGCACGGGCTCTTCGGAATGCCCGAGCCCGTCGGCGAGATTCTCGGCCCGATGGTCATCAACGACGTCGACCTCATCATCATTCCGGCCGCGGCGGTCGACGCCTCCGGGGTCAGGCTGGGCTGGGGTCGTGGATACTTTGACAAGACGTTGGGCAGCATGCAGAAGTGCCCGCCCGTCTACGCCGTGATCTTCGACGACGAGCTTCTCGACTCCGTTCCTCGCGAGATCCATGACCAGCCCGTCGACGGAGTCGTCACCCCCACGCAGATTCATAGGTTCTAGCCCGCGCCGCTCGGCTCGTCGTTCCCCCGTTTTTCAAGGAGTCTTTTTCGTGCCCACCTATTCGTACCGCTGCACCGAGTGCACGAACGCCTTCGATATCCACCAGGCCTTCACCGACGACTCCCTTACCGTCTGCCCCGTCTGCGGAGGAACGCTGCGCAAGGTCTTCTCAGCGGTCGGTGTCACCTTCAACGGATCCGGCTTCTACCGCACCGACTCACGAGCGGCAGACAAGGCGAGCACCTCCGGCGGTTCCGGCGGCTCGGGCAAGACGAGCGGATCGGGCGAATCGTCGCCTTCCTCGAAGCCCGCGGCGCCCTCGACCCCGGCGACCTCCACAGGATCGAGCGGCTCGTCGTCGAACTCGTCGAGCGGCTCGTCGAGCGGCTCAGCCAAGTAACACCGATAGACGACTTCAGTACGCGTTCTCAGAGGGGCACCACCATGTTCAAGGGATTCAAGGAGTTCGTACTCCGAGGAAACGTCATCGACCTGGCGGTCGCCGTCGTCATCGGGGCGGCATTCACCGCCGTCGTGAACTCGATCGTCGAGAACGTCATCACTCCGATTCTGGGCGCCTTCGGTGGCGCAGAAAACCTCGTCGGCGCATTCCCGATCGAGATCGGCGCAGGAACGATTCAGCTCGGCACCGTACTGGCTGCCATCATCCAGTTTCTCATCGTCGCCGTGGTCGTGTACTTCGTCTTCGTACTGCCGATCAACCACCTCAAGAAGGTGGCGTTCATGAAGAAGCAGCAGCCCACTCCCGCCGAAACCGTCAGGACTCCTCCCACCGAGGCCGAGCTGCTGACCGAGATCCGCGACCTGCTCGCAAAACAGCAGGCTTCGTCGTCAGCACCCACTCCCCGCGCCTGACCCGGTCGTCACGCCGGCGTGCTCACCAGTGCGGCGGCTTCTCGAGCTTCAGCCTGTCGTCGTTCTTGTCACTGCCGCGCGGTGACGGATCGCCCCACGAGGCATCCGTGTCTTCCTCGGCCTTCTCGGGGGCCGAGCCATCGGCTCGCTGGGGTGTCGGATCCGACCCGGGCACGGCATCCGTCGTCACCCGCCGGCGACCTGTGCGACGCACCGTCGGCTCGGGCTGGGAACCGGCCTCGTTCGTCTCGTTCGGCACCTCGAGAGCCTAGCGGGAGAACGGAAGCGGTGCCGTCTCGTCGGTGCTGTGAGCCATGGGCTGCCTGTCGACAGCCTTGAGCTCGCGCACGCCGATGACCTGGGCGATGCGCGCAGCCACGGCCTCAGGGTCGCTGAACAGCTCGAAGCTGTGCACCCTCAGGTAGTGCCAGCCCAGTCGTCTCAGCATGTCGGGGCGCAGGCGAAGAGACTCCCGCAGGCTCGACGCGTGCACGACCGAGTCGGTCTCGATCGCTATTGCTCGACCGTCGTGAGACGCCACCAGGGTGAGCTTGCCGCGGTGTTCGAACGCCACGTCGAGGCCGCGCGATCCGAGTCTGCGGGCCAGGTCGATGAGCAGCGCGTCGCCCGGGCTCGAGAACGTGTCGGGGCTCGGCCCCGACTCGACCTCGGTCAGAATCTGGCGCAACGCCACGACGCCGTGGGCCATGCGCTCCTCGTCGATGTCGTGCGGGTGGAAGCAGCTGACGATGTCCATCGAGCGTCGCGCGCGGGTCATGCCCACGGCGAGCAGTCGTTCGCCGCCGGCGCGGCCCAGTGCGCCGAAGTTCGTGAGAACCCGGCCATGGGTGGTCTTGCCGTAGCCCACCGAGAAGATGACGCGGTCGCGGCTCTGCGCCACCGACTGGTCGAGCGTGGCGACCATGAACGGCTCGGCACGGTCTTTCAGAATGAAGTCGCTCAGGTCGCTGCGCTTGGCGAAGGCAGACAGCACGGCCTGTTGAACACGAACGGCGTGCCGCGGGCTGGCCGTGATGACCATCAGCGATTCGTCGGGGTAGTGAATGGCGTGATCGAGCACCAGCGCCACGACACGATCGACCTCGTCGTCGACGCTCTCGACGGCTCCGGTCTCGGCATCGGGCATACCGCCACGGCCCTCGACATAGTGCAGGGCCAGGCTGCCGTGTCCGAGGAACGTGCCGGCCCAGGGTAGCGAGTCGATCTTTCCGCCGTAGAAGCGGTGGTTCACGAGCTCGGCCAGGTCTTCGCCGCCCGCCCTGTAGCTGCGGGTGAGTGACAGGGTCGGAACGAGCTCGGCGAGACGGGCCAGCGCCGATTCGGCGTGCAGTTCGTCGACGAATTGCTCGGCTCGGGCACGGTTCGACGACTCGGGCACCGCAGCGATGGCGATGTCGAAGCGCGACGGAGTCTGGGTGACCGGGTCGCCGAAGGCCACGACCTGGCGACCCCGGCGGATTGCGCCGACATTCTCTGCCAGCGTCGTTGCTCCGGCGTCGACCAGAATCACCGTGTCGAAGTGCAGGGAGTCGGAGATCTCGGCTATCTCGTAGGGAGAGGCCAGCCACACGGGAGCGAGTACCCGCCCGAGGTGAGGGGCGGCCTCGTGGAGTCGTTGCGAGTCGACGCCGTCGGTGCGCAGGATCGTCTTGAGCGCTGTCGCCTCTTCGGGATGATCGACGAGGCCGACGCTCCACGTCTCGGCGAGTTGCCACGCAAGCAGCGCTCCGCTGGCCGAAGCATGCGCCTCGTCGACGAGCCGGAAGTCGGCCTCGAGACGATCGAGCACCGATGTGTTCGCGCCGAGCAGGGCCCGGTCGTTGGCCAGCATCAGTTCGAGCACCGACTGCCACCAGGCGAGCTCGAGTTCGTCGGCGACGGCGCTCTCGGGCACGTGCCGCTGCGACAGGTCTGTGAGCAGCGGATCGAGCGAGTGCTCGCGCAGCGTGTCGAGCAGGGCCGTGCGCTCCTGCAGGTTCGCGAGCACCTCGGAATCGGCGGCCAGGCCGTCGACCAGTGACACGAGCTCGTCGATGGGCAGGCTCGACAGCTGTCGGGCCGTGCCGACAGAGCCCAGGGGCAGGTCGAGCTGGGCGAGGTCTTCTGTGACTCGCTGGTAGGCGATCTGAACGTCGGCGATGCCGATGGGAATTTCCGGCGGGATGCCGGCTGCGGCGAAACGGTACCAGAGGGTGCGCTGCTGCTGGATGTGCTTGAGGGCCTCGTTGAGGTCTCCGATATGCACACCGGGGCGCACGTACTCACGCGCGAGGCCGCGCAACCTCCGCCGACTCGTCGACGACAGCTGCGGCGAGTCGCGACGGTTCGACGTGGCCGCGATGATCTCGGTGAGCGACCTGTCGAAGACCACGGGAAGGAACTTGTCGAGCGTCTCCCGCAGGTCGAGGAGCAGCCGCAAGTAGATGCCGAGCTCGGTGAGCGTCGCGAAAGGCCGCATGCGGGTCTGGCCGATCAACTCCCACGCGCCCGAGAGCAACGTGGGCAGGTCGGTCTGGTGCAGCTTCTTGGCGAGCCGGTGCGCGCCGTGGGCATCGTCTGATGAGGCGAACGCCGCGCCGTACCACGGCGAGTCGTCTGGCCCGTAGCGGAACTCGCCCAGGGCTGCGGCCTTGCTCAACGTCTTCGCCGCTTTCACCCGACCGGATGCGAGCCCCTCGAGCGCATGCCTGTCGAGGCGCGCCTTGGTGGCGGGCGGCGTCTGCAGGAGTTCGAGGCGTGCGAGCTCGCGAAGCGCATCCAGAACCGAGACCTTGAGAACGGGGTCGACCCGCCCGAGCGAACTGCGGTAGTCGAGCAGCACACCGCGCAGGCGCACGAGCGCCTCGTCGACGTCGGCGACGTGGGGCTGCCGGGCCTTCTCATTGCGGCCGATCGAAGAGATCAGGTCGCGCCGCAGGGTTCGTGGCGAGACCGCGACGCCCGGAAGCCCGACGTCGGTGAGGCGCCTCGCGATGCCTTTCAGGCTGAGTCGACGCGGGCTCACCACGAGCACACGCTTGTTCTGCGCGATAAGCGCGCCGACGGCGTTGACGATCGTCTGCGTTCCGCCCGTTCCGGGCAGCGTCTTCACTACGAGTGAGTTGCCGGCGCCGATCTGGGCGATGACGTTCTCTTGTTCCGGGTCGGCGTCGAGAAGGAGCGTGTCTGTGGAGGGCGGGCGTTGGTCTTGCGGGGTGGCGTCGACGGGGTGGTAGCCGTCTTGCACGCCGCGGCGGGCTGTGACGTTGCCCGCGAGTGCGTCGAGAACCGGATGCGCGAGGTCGCCGGCATCGTCGACCAGCGCGTGGCTCACATCGGCGAAGGTGGAGACGGCGAGCCGGGGGCTGACGCTGAACCACGCGAGCTGCGAGGTGAGGCCACGCAGTTGGTCGATGACCGGCTGCGGCTTGAAGACGCCGTTGTTGACCGCGAGGGCGACGAGCGCGTCGGCATCGAGTTCGATCTGGAACTGCTCGGACAGGGCGCGCACGAGCTCGGGATTGACCACGGGGCCGCCGCGCAGTTTGAGCTCGAAGTCGCGTCCGTAGCGGCGCACCGACACGGGGCGCAGCAGCACGGGGGCACTGAACGACTCCTGCTCGAGCCGCCACTCCGCGAATCCGATGCCCAGGTTGACGGCATCGATGCCGCGCACGCTGCGCAGCTCGACACCCTTGTCTGTTATCGCGGCGGCGGCGAGGCGTGCGGTGCGCAGTGCAAGCTCGTCGCGGATCAGGCTGCTGAGAAGGGTGGCGTTGCCGGTGATGAACTGCGCGAGCCCGCCCGGATGGGTTGCCGACAGGTCTATGCGGTTTCGGGGGGAGTCGTCGAAGTGGATGAGCGGCGATGCTCCACCGACCCGGCTGAGGTCGTCGCGCCATCGTTCGCGATTGGGTTCGACCCGGCTCTCGCTCGTGAGGTTGGTGAGGGGCCGACCGTCTTTTTCAGGCACGGTCTGGCTACCCCGGGCCGACGAGTCGTCGTCGGCGGCAGATCGAACTGCGTCTGCATCTAGTTTCTTATCAGCGCGCCACACACGGTCACCATAAGCTCGCCACGCCCGAAAACCTGGCATCTGCGAGGGGTTTCGCTTCTTTTATCGGGATTCTGCCACTATCGCCCCGCGTTCGTACGACTTGTCCCTCGAAACCGGCACGCGCAGGGGGCGGAGCTATCCGGCGATCGCGCGGAGGACATCCGAATAGCCGTCGGGCGCGCGACCGAGCAACCGCGACGACGTGAGCACGGCGGCGCGCCCCGTGCTGGCCACAGAAAGCCCGAGGGCCTCGATCGCTGCGACCAGTTTCACGTCTTCGCCGGTCGCCACCGCGGCGAATCCTCCGACGGCGATGTAGTGATCGGCTCGCACTCCGAGGTTGGCTCCGTGCACGTTGCGATGGCTTTCGCGCAGCGGGTGCCGCAGAAGGTAGTGCGCGAGCTGTTCGGCGTCGAGCCCCTCCTGGTCGGGGCGAACGGCGCCGAGCAGCACCGCGTGACCGGCCTCAGCGGCCTCGAGCTGAACGCCCAACCAGTCCGGTGGCACGGCCGAGTCCGCATCGGTATTCGAAATCCAGACCTCGTGCCGCGGCACATCTGAGGCCGCGAGCACCGTGTCGATTCCTCGCGCGCGCGCCGCGCCTACCCTGCCGGCCGAACTGACCACCGCATCGACGCGTGCGTAACGAGCGACGATGTCGGTCGTGTCATCGAGGCATCTGTCGAGCACGACGATGATGCGCACGTCGGGACAGTCCGTCGTGCGCGTTCGCAGCTGCGTGAGGGCTGCCTCGAGGGCGTCGAGGCAGCGGGCCATCGTCTTCTGCTCGTCGCGGGCCGGCACGACGACCACGAGTTGCCGGATGCGGGTCGTCACACGAGCCCCTCCGCCGAGGCGACCGACACGCCGCCCGGGCTCCCGAAGACATCGAGGAGAAAGTCGTCATCGTCGTACCCGCCGAGCCGAACGAGGCCGGCTGCGTGTCGGAAAGCGTCCTGCACCGCGTCGCCGCGCATCGGGTAGTCGCTCACGGGGTGCCTCCAGTGGCACGCGATCACCGTGCCCCCGGCATTCAGGCTCGTGGCGCATTTTCGCACGAGCTCATCGAGACGATCGGGCGACAGGTAGTAGCCGACCTCGGACACCACGATCAGGTCGAACTTCTCGTCGGGCCACTCCTGGGGAAGAGCGCGTCGCTCGAACCGAACGCCCGGTCGATCCCCAAGACGCGTGCGGGCCACGTCGAGGGGAGCTTCGGCGATGTCAGTGGCCAACAGCGCGTCGACGTGGTCTGCGAGCTCGGCCGTCATCACCCCGATCGAGCAGCCCACCTCCAGCGCCGAGGCGAAGCGCCGCCGCGGGAGTGCTGCGAGAGTGAGGGCGCGCTTGCGTTCCTCATACCAGCGCGTCTCGAACCCCCACGGGTCGGCGCGGCCCTCGTAGAAGTCATCGAAGTACCCCTGGGCCAACGAGTCGGTCGACTGCTCCGCCGAGGATGTGTCGCCGACGAAGAATGTTTCGAAATTCCGAAGGAAGTGCGCGGCGAACGCCGACGAGATGACCGCCTCGTCTCCCGGCGCGTCGGACAGCGGCTTCAGCTGGCTGCGATGCCGTTCGAGGGCCGCGGCCTTCGCGACGCCGACGTCGCTGTCGAGCGGCAGGGTTCGAATCCGCTCCCACGGCCAGTTCGGCGAGTCGGGCGCTGCCCAGTGCCAGCCCCAGATCGGGTATTCCAGGAGGGTGGAGCCGGTGGCCTGGGCCACCTCGGCGGCGGCCTCACCCGCGGCCGTGTGATCCGGATGCCCGTCGGCGCGCCAGGGCGATGCGATCAGCACCCCGGCTCGGCCGGCTACCTCGGTTTCGATCGCCCGGGTCACCTCCTCGATCTGCTGGCGAAGCGCGCCGTCGCGAAGGCCGAGCAGCCGCACGCCGGCTCCCGGTGCGAGCGTGTCGATGGCGTGCACGACCTCGACGCGGCGCACAGCCGACAGTCGCTCGGGCGAGAAGCTCGGTGACCGCGGATGCGAGTGCTCGCCCGAGGTGGCCACGATCACGGTCACGGGGATGCCGGCCGCGTGCGCCATGGCTATGAGGCCACCGGCACCGAGCGACTCGTCGTCAGGGTGCGCCGCGACGACCACCAGCAGCGTGACACCGTCGAGAGTCACCCGCGGAATGCCGGCCCAGTTCGCGGCGGCCAGCCAGGCGGAGTTCGCCGTGCCCGCGTCGCGGTGGTCGAAGCTCACCATGGCCGATGCTCCTCGAGGATGCGACGGCCGAGCGACGCCTCATCACGTTCGGCGTGATGCTGTCGTACATAGAGTTCGAGGTCGGCCACCCGTCGAGCGTGCTCTGGCTCGAGCGCCAGCGGCGCCGGTCCGAGGGAATGCGCGACTCGGCGAAGCACGTCTTCGACCACGGAGGCGACGAGAATTCGCGTGCGCGCGGTCAGGAGCCGACCGTCTGTTCCCCCCGCACGGCCCTCGTCGATGAGGCGCCCGGCATCCGCCACCACGACCCGCGCGGCCCACAGCTGGGCATCGACGGCGCCGAGGTGCATGAGCGCGATCTGGTCCGGCTGCCGGTTCGTCGTCTGCGCGCCCGCCCAGAGCCGGCGGGCGAGCCCTTCCGCGCCTCCGAGCCAGCATGCCGCGACGCCGATGCCTCCCCAGGCGAACCCGGGCCTGTCGAGATACCAGTCGTCGACTCCCACGGCAGAGGCGGCGACGTGCGCGAAGTCGACCGAGCCGCTCGGCACGCCCCGCAACCCCAACGCCGCCCACTCGCCATCGCGCACGGCGACGCCGGGGCCCCGAAGATCGACCTCGAACAGTCGGCGGTGGCCATCTTTCGTGTGAGCCGTCACCACGGCGCGGTCGAGCAGTTGGGCGAGCGAGCACCACGGCTTGGTGCCAGTGAGCTCGAACCCTCCGTCTGTCTCGACCGCGTCAAGGCGTACGCCCGAACCCTCCGCGGCGAAGACGCCCCAGCTGCCCGTCTGCGCGTGGCGACCGGCCTCGGCCACGATGGCACGGGCATCCAGATGCGCCTCGACGACCCTGGCCGCCGTGAGGTCTGACCTGCCGAGCGCGATCAACAGTGCGAACAGGGCCGGGGTCTCGCCGGAGCCCGGCCGCGGCGTGTTCTCGCCGATCGCGACGGCGAGGTCGATGGCCCGGCGCGCATCGCCCGCGACCCCGGCGGCCTTCTCGGCCCAGAATCCTATGGAATCAGCGTCGGTCACCCGATACTCCCTGCTTTCACGGCGTACGTCATCCACCCACAAAAATGCCGAGGCACCTGTGGCACCCCGGCATTTCTTGCGGCCGCGCGTCAGCCCTTGGCTGCGCGAAATCGTCAGTGCTTGAAAGCGTCTTTGACGTTCTCTCCGGCCTTGCGGGCATCGGCGCCCACCTGGTCGGTCTTGCCCTCGGCTTCGAGTCGCTCGTCGTCGGTAGCCTTGCCGGTCGCCTCTTTGGCCTTACCGGCCACGTCGGCTGCAGCGTTCTTGATCTTGTCGTCGAGTCCCATGGCATCCACCTTTCGTCAGCCGAAATCCCTATGAGTGTCGGCTCGCTTTCGAAGCTACGCCTCGTGCGTGCTCGAACGAGGGGGCTTGTGATGCCCCTAGCGATCGGTTAGGCGCAGGCGTTAGTTGGGAACTTCGCCGGGCGCGTCGCCGACCAGTTCGTAGGAGACTGGCTCGGGCGTGACGGGAATCACGAGTTTCCAGACACGCTCCTGGGCCTCGCCGTCGACGTCGAAGATCTCCACGATGTTCTCCCGGGGCTTTCCGTCGACGAATTGCTCGACGGTCTCCTTGTCTTCCGAGAGCCCTCCTGATTGAAGCAGTGCACGATACGTGTCAGCCATGGAATCTAACCCCTTTGTCGACTCCGGAAACGGTTCCCGGTTGACCTCAGTTTCATGGATCGGGCCGCTCCGCGTCCACCCTTTCGAAGGCGCGCGGGAAAATGTGCACGCAGCGGGCAGGGCGCGGTCAGGCCGCTGCGGCGCTGGATGCCGCCACGAGCGTCAGCACGGCCCGCCCGTAGGCATCGGCAGGATCCGAGGCGGTGTGGCTCGAGTGCTCGCTTCGAAAGACGATGTCGACGCGATACTCGGGGGCAGCGTCGAGTGAGGTCTCCCGCCGAACGAGCGAACGAAAGGCCCCGCGGAGCATGTCGCGGAGTTGGTCTTCGCGCGGCAGCCAAAGGGCCTCGTGCAGGTCGACCGAGTCGAGTGCCCACTCGGTCGTGCCGTTGAACCCGAGGATGGTTCCCGTGGGATAGTGCTGCGCCTCGATGGTCATGTCACTGACGGTGAACACCTCGGCATCGAGCGCCTCGGGATCGAAGGCGGGGGTGTCGATCGTGAACCGGTCCCCCGAGACCGGCTTCCACACCAGGCCCGCGTCACGCAGTGCCCGGGCGAGTTCGACGGTGATCATGCAGCCATTATCTCCCGGGAAGCTGCGCGGCGGCTCGAACTCCACCGTTGCCGTCGGCTCGTCGGTCGGCGCACCTACCGGTCGAGCAGCCGGTGCAGGAATTGCCGGGTGCGCGCCTCACGCGGGTTCTGCAGCACCTCCGACGGCGGCCCGGACTCGACCACCACTCCGCCGTCCATGAAGACGATCGTGTCGGCGACGTGAGACGCGAATGTGAGCTCGTGCGTCACGAGCACCATCGTCCACCCCTCGGTCGCGAGTTCGCGGATGACGTCGAGCACATCGCCGACGAGCTCGGGGTCGAGCGCCGATGTGGGCTCGTCGAAGAGCAGCAGCTGCGGCTTCAGCGCCAGGGCACGAACGATGCCCACCCGCTGCTGCTGCCCGCCCGACAGCTCGAACGGATACGCATCGGCCTTCGCGCCGAGACCGACGCGCTTGAGCAGCGCGCGGGCATCCGCCGTCGCCTCGGCCTTCGGCCGTTTCTGCACCTGCACCGGGCCTTCGATGATGTTCTCGAGAACGGTGCGATGCGGAAACAGATTGAACTGCTGGAAGACCATGGCGGAACGGTCTCGCAATGACGCGAGCTGACTCTTGCCCGGAGCCTGCGAGAAATCGACCGCCGCCCGGCCCGCGAACTCGACGGTTCCCCCCTCGGGAACCTCGAGGCCGTTGAGCGAGCGCAACACCGTGGTCTTGCCCGACCCCGACGGTCCGATCAGCGCCACCACGCTGCCGCGCGGCACCGTGAGATCGATCGACTTCAGAACCTCGACGTCGCCGAAGCTCTTGCGCAGGCCACGGGCGACGAGCAGGGGCGCCTCGATCGAGTCGTCTGCCCGCGCGGGGGCGAGGGGATCAGTGGGCGACATAGCGATCCAGTCTCTTCTCGAGTACGGACTGGGCGCTCGAGAGCACGAGGCAGATCACCCAGTAGACGACGGCCGCTTCGATGTACAGCGCCATGAACTCCTGGCTGAACGCCGCGATCTCTTGCGCCTGTCTGAAAAGCTCGGTCACGAGGATGAGGGAGGCGAGTGAGGTGTCTTTGACGAGGCTGATGAACGTGTTCGACAGGGGCGGAACAGAGACGCGCGCGGCCTGCGGCAGGATCACGCGGACGAGGGTCTGCGCGCGCGACATGCCGATGGTGTACCCGGCCTCCCACTGGCCTTTGGGCACAGACAGGATCGCCGCGCGGATGACCTCGGCGGCGTAGCCGCCCACGTTGAGCGAGAAGGCGATGATGGCACTCGGCCACGGATCGACCAGGATGCCGATGGATGGCAGACCGTAGAAGATCACGAACAGCTGCACCAGCAGGGGCGTGCCCCGGATGATCGACACGTAGATTCGGGCGATGCCCGACACAACACGGATGCGCGACAGGCGCATCAGCGCGATTCCGAGAGCGATGACCAGCCCGAGGGCGAACGACATGAGCGCCAGCGGGATGGTGCCGGTGACGGCTCCCCCGATGATCGGCAGCAACGACCTCAGCAGCAGATCCCACAGCGATTCGGTCATGCCTCAGTCCTCGCCCAGGGGGGTGTCATCGATCGACCTGCTTCGTGCCGACCCTACTGAGTGACGTCGCTGCCGAAGTACGTGTTCGAGATCTCGGCGAGCGTTCCGTCTGCGCGCAGTTCGTCGAGTGCCTTGTCGACGGCCTCCTGCAGTTCGGTGTTGCCCTTGGTGAAGACGAACGCGTTGAGCGAAGGGTCATCGGTCTCGGCCGCGATCCTGAGGCCGGTGTCGCCCTTCTGCTTCTCGTAGTCGAGGAAGGTGAGGTTGTCGTTGACGGTGGCGTCGACGCGGCCCTGCTCGAGCAGCGCCACAGCCTGGGCCCATCCTTCGACGGCCTCGACGTTGGCGCCGTTCTCTTGCGCCAGCGCGTACCAGTTGCTGGTGAGCGACTGTGCGGTGGTCTTGCCCGACAGGTCGGCGAACGAGGTGATGTCGGCGTTGTCGTCTTTCACGATGATGACGCCGGGGCTCACCGTGTAGGGCTCGGAGAAGTCGTACTTGGCCGTGCGCTCGTCGTTGATCGAGACCTGGTTGGCGATCACGTCGAAGCGTCCCGCCTCGAGACCGGCGAAGATCGCGTCCCACTGCGTCTCTTCGAACTTCACGTCGACGCCGAGCTTGTCGGCGACGGCCGTGATGATCTCGACGTCGTAGCCTGTCAGGTCGCCGGTGCCGTCTTCGTGAAAGGTGAACGGCTTGTAGGTTCCTTCGGTTCCGACCGTGAGTACGCCGCTCTCCTGGATCGCGGCCAGCGAATTGGCCTTCACCTTGCCTTCGCTCGTCGAATCGTCGGTTGTCGACGCGGGGCTGGCGCACGCGCCCAGGGCGAGGGTCGCAGCGGCGAGCGAGATGAGTGCGACGAGGGAGGAGCGTTTCACGAGTGGTCCTTTGCTGTGGGGATGACGCCTTCAGGGTAGCCAGCGCACGGCACCTCCCGAAAATTCCGTGACGCCCCGTGACGCGGGCGCACGAAAAGTGCGCAGAAGTGCGCGCGTATAGTTGGGTTCAATCAGCGTGCGGGCCTGGATTTGGGCTCAGCGGCACTCCGTCGAGTGCCCGTCCCCGTTCTCCTCCCCGCAGAAAGATGTTGATGACAGACGTTTCCCCCCGTCGCGCGACCACCGAGATTCTGGATGCGCTTGGCCGCCTCGAGAGCGACGCTCCGGTGTCGCAGGCCGATGCCGAGGCGCTCTTCTCCGCGCGCGGCGACGAGCTCGAGCGACTGCTCGCCGTGGCGACCCGGCTGCGTGACGACGGGCTCGACAGGTCTGGTCGCACGGGCATCATCACCTATTCGAAGAAGGTGTTCATCCCGGTCACGCACCTGTGCCAAGACCGCTGCCACTACTGCATCTTCGTCGAGACACCCGGCAAGCTGGCCACCACGGGCAAGCCCGTCTACATGTCGCCCGACGAGATTCTCGAGGTCGCCCGCGCGGGCGCGGCCGTCGGGTGCAAAGAGGCGTTGTTCACTCTGGGCGACCGGCCCGAGAACCGCTGGCCCGTCGCGCGCGAGTGGCTGGATGCCCATGGCTACTCGTCGACTCTCGATTACATCAGGGCCATGGCGATTCTCGTGCTCGAGGAGACCGGGCTCCTTCCCCACGTGAATCCGGGAGTCATGTCGTGGAGCGAGCTGCAGGCCTTGCGCCCCGCGGCTCCCTCGATGGGCATGATGCTCGAGACCACCGCCACTCGTCTCTGGTCAGAGAAGGGCGGTGTGCACTACGGCTCCCCCGACAAGGATCCTGCGCTGCGGCTGCGCGTGCTCGACGACGCCGGCCGGTCGAAGGTTCCGTTCACCACGGGTGTTCTGCTCGGCATCGGCGAGAACGACGCCGAGCGTGCCGAGGCGCTCTTCGAGATTCGCGCCTCGCACGAGCGGCACGGGCACATTCAGGAGACGATCATGCAGAACTTTCGGGCGAAGCCGCGCACGGCCATGCAGAACGAGGTCGACCTCGCGCTTCAGGAGTACGTCGCCGCCGTGGCCGTGGCCCGGGTCGTCATGGGCCCGGATGCGACGATCCAGGCTCCCCCCAACCTCACCGACGCCCACGAACTCGGCCTGCTGCTTCGCGCCGGCATCGACGACTGGGGCGGTGTGAGTCCGCTCACCGCCGACCACGTCAACCCGGAGCGTCCGTGGCCGGAGCTCGACAGCCTCGCGGCGCTGACGAGAGCCGCCGGATTCGAGCTGCGCGAGCGATTGACCGCGCATCCGCAGTTCGTGCGCGACCCCGAGCGCTGGATCGACGCGCGCATCCGTCCGCACGTCGACGCTCTGGCGGCCCCCTCCGGCCTCGCCGACGAAGAGGCCCCGGTGATCGGCCGACCATGGCCCCGGCGCCCGCTGAGCCCCCGTTCCCTGAACTCGTCGAAGGGCAGCCCCGCGACCGGTGCCCTCGTGGTCGCCTCGAACGACCCTGCCACCCTCGTTGACGCTCAGTACCTCGATCTGCTCGACGCCACGGGCGACGATCTCGACGCCCTGACCTCGTTGGCCGACGACATCCGCTTCGACGCCGTCGGAGACGAGGTGACGTTCGTGATCAACCGCAACATCGACTCCTCTCTCTATGGGCTCGACACCGACGCCGGCCTGAACCTCGACGCCATCGTCGAGCTCGCAGACGAGGCGACTTCGCTCGGAGCCACGGAACTCTGCATCCAGGGCGCGATTCCCGCGCACATGCCTCCAACCGCATACCTCGATATCGTGCGCGCTATCCGGGCCAGGCAGCCCGGCCTGCACCTGCACGCGTACCGTCCAACCGAGATCGCCGACGGGGCGCGTCGTCTCGGCCTCTCGCTCGATGACTACCTGGCAGCTCTGCGCGAGGCCGGCGTCGACAGCGTTCCGGGAACGGGCGCACGCATCCTCGACGACGGCGTGCGACGCATTCTCAGCGAGGGCGGCGATCCGCCCGCTTCCGAGTGGATCGCGTCGATGGCAGCGGCCCACCGGGCGGGACTGCGCTCGACCGCCACCATGGTCTACGGGCACGTCGAGACGCCTGCCCAGCAGCTGGCGCACCTGCGTGCGCTCGCGCGCCTGCATGACGAGACGGGCGGCTTCACCGAGTTCATCCCGATGCCCTACGTGCGACTGGATGCCCCGGCGCAGGTCGCGCGGGTCGCCGGCCCGGGCCCGGATGCGCGCCAGACCCGCGCGGTGCACGCGGTCGCGCGATTGCTGCTCGCAGGGCGCATCGATCACGTTCAGGCTGCGTGGACGAAGCTGGGACTCGCCGAGAGCCAGTCGGTGCTGCGCGGCGGCGTCGACGACCTGGGCGGCCTGCTCCTCGACGGCACGGCGATACCCGAGGCCGGGGCCGAGGCGCACCGCTCGCTGACCATCCGCGACCTCGAGCGCACGGCCGCCGAGATCGGGCGGGGCGTACGACAGCGCACCACGAGCTACGGGTCTCCGAGCAGCGAGCAGCTCGCGTTCGCGCGCCGGGCGGATGCGCCGCCCGCCACCCGGCTGCAGCTTTCGATCTCGGAGCGTCGCGCGCTGCTCGAACGGCCTCGACCATGACGATGCACGACGTCGCGCGGCCGGCACTCCGGGAGCCTGGCGCGGCCTCCCGTTCATCACCGCGGCGGTCGACCGTCGTCGTGCTGCACGGGCCAAACGGCGGGAGCGCAGAAGACTTCGCCTTTCTACAGCCCGTGCTGGCGCGCGCCCGCGATGTGCTGATGGTCGAAATTCCTGATGCGTCGAGCCGTCACGTCGTCGAATGGAACACGGCGCTCGCCGATGCCGGTGACGACGTCACCGCCCTGGCCATCGGAGGTCACTACGACGAGGCGATCAGGGCATCGCGCACCACCGCGCACCTTGTTCGCATCGCCGTCATCGACCCCGAGATCACCGGCGATGAGCACGACGCCGGGCGCACCCCCGTTCTCCTGCTGGTGTCGGGTGAGCGGCTCGGCGATGTGCGTCAGACGCTCGCCGAGCGTCCGGCCCTGATCTTGAGCCTCATCGAGGACTTCATCGACGGTCGGCCCGAGGCCGACACCGACACAGGCGCCGAGGCCGACACTGGCCCCGAGGCCGGCACGGACACCGACACACCGGAGTTGCGCCGGCCCCGCGACGCGACCCGGACGCATATCGCGGCCACGGGCATCCGAGATGCGACCGACGCGACGCGCCCTGCCGCACTCACCGAGATCGATACCGTGATCGTGGGCGCCGGATTCGCGGGCCTGGGCGCGGGCATCCGTCTGGCGCGGCGGGGTGACGCATCGTTTGTGATCCTCGAACGGGCCGGCGACGTAGGCGGCACGTGGCGCGACAACGTCTACCCCGGCGTCGCCTGCGACATCCCCGCTCACCTGTACGCGTTCTCGTTCCTGCCGAACCCGAACTGGTCGAGCTTCTTCGCGAGCGGACGCGAGATCCACACCTATCTTCAGGATGCCGTGCGATCCGAGGGACTTCGTCCACACCTGCGTCTCGGCGTCGACGTGCGCGATCTGCGCTGGCGCGCCGACGACAGCCGATGGCACGTGAGCACGAGCTCGGGCGACTACCTCTGCCGCACGCTCATCGTCGCCGCCGGTCGGCTGTCGGATTCGCGCATGCCCGAGGTGCCC
>NZ_CAXVWM010000102.1:0-12303 GCF_964263775.1 Agreia sp.
ATCGACGGCATCATCGGTGCCGTCTCCATTCCTGTCATGGCGAAGGCGCGCATCGGCCACTTCGTCGAGGCGCAGGTGCTCCAGGTGCTCGGCGTCGACTACATCGACGAGTCCGAGGTGCTGAGTCCGGCCGACTACGTCAACCACATCGACAAGTGGAGGTTCCAGGTTCCCTTCGTGTGCGGCGCCACCAACCTCGGTGAGGCCCTGCGCCGCATCAACGAGGGCGCGGCCATGATCCGGTCCAAAGGTGAAGCCGGAACGGGCGACGTCTCCGAAGCCACGAAGCACATCCGAAAGATCAGGTCCGAGATCGCGGCGCTGTCGTCGATGTCGAAAGACGAACTCTTCGTTGCGGCGAAAGAGCTGCAGGCGCCCTATGACCTGGTGGTCGAGATAGCCGAGACGGGCACGCTTCCCGTTGTTCTGTTCACAGCCGGTGGCGTGGCCACTCCGGCCGACGCCGCAATGATGATGCAGCTCGGGGCCGACGGCGTGTTCGTGGGTTCGGGAATCTTCAAATCGGGCAACCCGGCAGAGCGCGCCGCGGCGATCGTCAAGGCGACGACGTTCTTCGACGACCCGTCGGTCGTCGCAGAGGTCTCTCGCGGGCTCGGCGAAGCCATGGTCGGCATCAACGTATCCGACGTCGCGGCTCCGCACCGCCTCGCCGAGCGTGGCTGGTAACCTCCTCGCCGCCCCGCGCGTCGGTGTTCTCGCCCTGCAGGGCGACTTTCGAGAGCATCTGGGCGTTCTGAACTCCCTCGGGGCGGAGGCCGTGCCGGTACGCCGCCCAAACGAGATCGCCGACCTCGACGGGTTGGTGATTCCGGGTGGCGAATCGAGCGTGATGGACAAGCTCTCGCGGGCCTTCGGGATCGCGGAGCCCCTTCGAGCCGCCATCGCGGCCGGTCTTCCCGTGTACGGCACCTGCGCCGGCCTCATCATGCTGGCCGACACCGTGCTCGATGCGATCGACAGCCAGCGCACCCTGGGCGGGCTCGCGATCTCGGTGAGGCGCAACGCGTTCGGCAATCAACTCGATTCCTTCGAGACCGAACTGGCGATTCCCGAGCTCGGTGTCGTGCCCGTGCACGCCGTCTTCATCCGCGCCCCCGTCGTCGAGTCCGTCGGTGATTCGGTCGCGGTGCTTGCGCGACTCGACGACGGTCGTGTCGTCGCCGTGGAGTCGCGGAATCTGCTGGGAACCGCGTTTCATCCAGAAGTCACGGGCGACGCGCGATTCCACGAGTACTTCCTCAAGAAAGTGCACGACGAGAGGGCGCGCTCGCGCGGCTGAAGGCGATCGCCGTCATTCATCGACAGGATGGTCAGATGAATTCCTCCTCGAACTTCGTCGGCCTACGAGTACGTCGACTCATCGCCGACTTCGGAGCGGTGCTCGGCATCGTCGGCTTCGCCGTGCTGGGCGCCGCCGTGCACGGCGCGATCATGGCACTGCAGGTGGTCGGAGCCCGTCTGACGGATGCCGGCTCCAGCTTCACGTCGACAATGAGCGAGATCAGCGTGCGGCTGGGCGAGGTGCCCGTGATCGGCTCGAGCATCCGCGGCCCGTTCGACGAGGCATCCAGTGCGGGCATGACCCTGCAGGAGGTCGGTGCCGCACAACAGCGTGCGATCGAACAGCTCGCCGTCGCGACAGGCCTCGCCGTCGCGGTGCTTCCCATCACCGCGATTCTCCTTGTCTGGCTCATTCCCCGCATCCGGTTCGCGCGCGAATCGGCGTGGGTACGGGCGGCATCCACGTCGCCCGGGGGTCTGGATCTCCTCGCGTGTCGCGCGCTGGTTTCGCGGCGCATTCCCGAGATTCTGGCGGCGCATCCGGATGCGGCGGCCGGGTGGCGACGCAACGATCGCGATGCCGTCCTGGCACTCGCGCTCCTCGAGCTCCGAGCCTTCGGCGTGCGGCCGGCACGGACGGCGGTTCTCCGAAGGGAGTAGACGGCCCTCGCCTAGACTGGTCGGTGATCGAACAGAGCACGCAGGGAGCAGAACAGTGTCCGGGCATTCCAAGTGGGCGACCACCAAGCACCAAAAGGCCGTCAAAGACCAGCGCCGAGCGAAGTCGTTCGCCAAGCTGATCAAGAACATCGAGGTCGCGGCGAAACTCGGCGGAGCCGACGTCAGCGGCAACCCGACCCTCGTCGACGCCATTCAGAAGGCCAAGAAGACATCGGTTCCGATCGATAACATCAACCGCGCCGTCAAGCGCGGTGCAGGGCTCACCGGCGAGTCGGTCGACTACCAGACGATCATGTACGAGGGCTACGGCCCGAACGGTGTCGCCCTGCTCATCGAGTGCCTCACAGAGAACCGCAACCGCGCTGCTGCCGAGGTGAGAACCGCCATGAGCCGCAACGGCGGCGCCATGGCCGACCCCGGGAGCGTCGCCTACAACTTCGCCCGCAAAGGCGTCATCGCCGTGCCCCACGCCGACGGCGTCACCGAAGACGACGTGCTGCTCGCTGTGCTCGACGCAGGCGCCGAAGAAGTCATCGACCATGGCGCCCAGTACGAGATCGTCACAGACCCGGCAGAACTCGTCGCCAACCGCGAAGCCTTGCAGACAGCCGGCATCGAGTACGACTCCGCCGACGTGGAGTTCGTCGCGTCGCTCAAGGTCGACATCGATGCCGAGGCCGCCCGCAAGGTCTTCAAACTGATCGACGCTCTCGAAGACAGCGACGACGTGCAGAACGTCTACAGCAATTTCGACCTCAGCGACGAGGTCCGCTCCGAACTCGACACCGACGAGGAGTAGGGCCCACCCCGACGTGCGCGTTCTCGGAATCGACCCAGGGCTCACACGCTGCGGAGTGGGCGTCGTCGATGTCACGGCGAACAGGGTGGCGACACTCGTCGCCGTCACCGTCGTGCGCACCCCGCCGACGATGGAGCTCGACCAGCGACTCCTCGCCATAGCGCTCGGCCTCGACGAGCTGATCAGCGAGCACCGACCCGAGAACATCGCGATCGAGCGGGTGTTCGCCCAGCACAATGTCAGCACCGTGATGGGCACCGCACAGGTCAGCGGCATCGCCCTTCTCGCAGCGGCGCGCCACAAAATCCCCGTGAGCCTGCACACTCCCACCGAGGTCAAGGCGTCGATCACCGGCTACGGGCAGGCCGAGAAGAAGCAGGTCGGAACGATGGTCGCGAAGATCCTGGGCCTCGTCGAGATTCCCAAGCCGGCCGACGCGGCCGACGCGCTGGCCCTGGCCATCTGCCACGCCTGGCGCTCGCCCGCCACGAGGAGCGCCGTGCTGCCCGCGGGTGCGGCATCCGCTTCGGGAATGACCCGTGCGCAGCAGGCGTGGCGCGCCGCAGAAAAAGCGGCGGGCTCTCCCCGTAGGCTGACACGGTGATTTCTGCCCTTCGAGGAACCGTGCTCCGGGTGAGTGGTACGTCTGCTGTCGTCGAGGTCGGGGGAGTGGGATACGATGTGACGCTGACCCCGGCCCACACGCTGTCGTTGCGCGTGGGGCACGAGGCATCCGTCGTGACGAGCCTGATCGTGAGAGAGGACTCGCTGTCGCTGTTCGGCTTCGTCGACCACGATTCGCTCGATCTCTTCACTCTTCTCACCGGCGTCACCGGCGTGGGTCCCAAGTCGGCTATGGGAGTGCTCGCCGAGCTCTCGCCGACCCAGATAGCGATCGCGGTCGCTCAGGAGGACGACGCCGTCTTCCGCAAGGTCTCCGGCATCGGGCCGAAGACCGCCAAGCTCATCGTGCTCTCGCTGGCGGGCAAGGTGGCCGTCTACGCCGCGGCGCCGACCGTGGGCAAGAAGATCGAGACGACCGTGCGCGACGACGTAATGGCCGCGCTCGTGGGCCTGGGCTGGAACGACAAGGCCGCCGAGGCCGGGTTGGATGCCGTGCTTCTGCACGCCGCCGACGACGAGGCGGCGTCGGTGCAGGCGCTGCTGCGGCTCGCACTGACCGAGCTCGGGCCTCGTAATCCAGGCGGATCGCGATGACGCCCTCCGATCCGGCGCTTCCCCGCGACGCGAGCCCGATCGTCAATCCCGAACCGCTCTCCGAGGGAGAGATCGCGTTCGAGGGTGCGCTCCGGCCCAAGAGCCTGGCCGAATTCGTAGGTCAGGCGAGGGTTCGTGGGCAGTTGCAGCTCCTCATCGAGGCCGCCGGCATTCAGAATCGAACCCCAGACCACATTCTGCTCGCGGGCCCTCCCGGCCTCGGCAAGACGACCCTTGCCATGATCGTGGCGCACGAGAGCGATCGTCCGCTTCGGCTCACCAGCGGTCCCGCCATCCAGCACGCGGGCGACCTCGCCGCCGTCCTGTCGTCGCTGGTGCCGGGGGAGGTGCTCTTCGTCGACGAGATCCATCGCATGGCTCGCACGGCGGAAGAGATGCTGTACCTGGCGATGGAGGACTTTCGCATCGACATCATGGTGGGCAAGGGCGCGGGCGCCACGTCTATTCCACTCGACCTCGCGCCTTTCACGCTCGTGGGAGCGACCACGAGGTCGGGGTTGCTTCCGAACCCGCTTCGTGACCGTTTCGGATTCACGGCGCACCTCGAGTTCTATTCGACCGAAGAGCTCGTGCACGTGCTGCGCCGAGCGGCCGCGCTGATCGAGCTCTCGATCGATGAGGCGGCCCTCGTCGAGATCGCACAGCGATCCCGGGGAACGCCGCGCATCGCCAACCGGCTCCTCCGGCGCGTGCGCGACTACGCCCTCGTGCACGGCGGGCGGGCGAGCACGGCGATCGTCGACGCGGCACTGGAGCTCTACGACGTCGACGTCCTGGGACTCGACCGTCTCGACCGGGCCGTCATGAACATCCTGATCACCCGCTTCAACGGAGGGCCGGTCGGGCTCAGCACCCTCGCCGTCTCAGTGGGCGAGGAGGCTGAGACCATCGAGAGCGTCGTGGAGCCGTTCCTCGTGCGGGTAGGCCTGATCACACGCACCCCGCGGGGTCGGGTGGCCACTCCGGCGGGCTGGCGGCACCTGGGAATAGGGCGTCCTCACGATTCCCTCTTCGACGATGACCTATAATTCACTGTGGCCCATAGGCCCGTCTTCAGGCGGCGTCACTAGTATGAAGCCCACAATCACCCCCCATTGCTGGAAGGCTCGACTTTTTCATGGCTTTTGATCCCCTCACCATAGGCATGCTCGCGGTACTGGCCATCCTCGTGTTCTTCATGTTCCGCAACAGCCGCAAGCGCCAGCGCGAGGCTGCGGAGCTGCAGCAGAAGGTGCAGGTCGGCGCAGACGTCATGACCAACTTCGGCGTCTTCGGAACGATCCTCGACATCGACGACGAGACCAATAAGGTTCGGCTCGAGACGTCGCCCGGCACGGTTCTCACGGTGCACCGCCAGGTGGTCACCCGCGTCATCGACGATCACGACACGGATGTCGCGGCAGACGATGACGACGTCGCCGCAGTGGCCGTCGAGCCGGCTTTCGGCGAGCGAGTCGAGGAGACCCACGGGGTTCAGGCCGTCGACCCTGCTCCGGTGGCCCCGGCAGCGCCGACCACGCCCGCGAAGACCGACAAAGTCGACGAGTAGTCCTTCTCCTCCCTACCCTCGCGCACTCTCCCGACCTCCTCGTCGAGGCTTCGGGCGTGCGCTAAAGAAAGCTGAGTTCGCCGGTGGCATCAACTCTTACCGCAGTCAAGCAGGCGTGGCGAACGCTGATCTGGCTCGTCGTGATCCTCGCAATCCTCGCAGGAACGATCGCCGGAGGCGTCCTGCTCAATGCACCCGGCGCCAGCTGGGGGCTCAAACTGGGTCTCGACCTCGAGGGCGGCACGCAGATCATCCTCGCGCCGAAGCTCGAGAGCGGCCAGCAGGTCAGCGGTGAACAGCTTTCGCAAGCCGTCTCGATCATCCGCCAGCGTGTCGACGCCTCCGGTGTGTCCGAGGCGGAGATCAGCACCCAGGGCGGGCAGAACATCGTCGTCTCGATCCCGGGCACGCCCGACCAAGACACGCTGAACCGCATCGAGTCCTCGGCGAAGCTCGAGTTCCGTCCGGTTCTGGCGGCCGACGCCGCACCTACGGCGGCCATCACGCCGACGGCGACGCCCGCCGAAGGCCTGTCGGACACGCCGACCGTCGCGCCGACGAACGCGAGCGACCTGAACTGGATCACGCCCGCGCTGCAAGACGAGTTCGCCAACTTCACCTGCGACGGGGCCGAGTCGCAGGATGCCGGGCAGGCTCCGGCCGACAAGCCGCTGCTGGCGTGTGAGGATGGCAGCGCGAAATACATCCTCGGACCAGTCGAGGTGACCGGCGAGATGATCTCGGACGCCACGAGCGGCGTCGCCACCACCCAGAACGGCGCGTCCACGGGCCAGTGGGTTGTCAACATCGTCTTCAACGGCGAGGGCACCGACAAGTTCGCGCAGGTGACCACGCGCCTCAACGCGCTGACAGGTGTGCAGAACCAGTTCGCAATCGTGCTCGACGGGCGCGTCATCTCGGCCCCCACGACCAACGCCGTCATCACCGACGGACGCCCCCAGATCTCCGGTTCGTTTTCCCAGGACACGGCGAAGTCACTCGCCGACCAGCTCAAGTTCGGTGCACTTCCCATCGGATTCACCGTGCAGAGCAACGACTCCGTCTCGGCCACTCTCGGTTCGTCACAGCTGCTCAGCGGACTGATCGCCGGCCTCATCGGATTGATCCTCGTGGTCATCTATTCGCTCTTCCAGTACCGCACCCTCGGACTCGTCACCGTCGCCTCGCTCGTCGTCGCCGCAATCATGACCTACCTCGTGATCGCGCTCATGTCCTGGCGCATCGACTTCCGCCTCTCGCTGGCGGGAGTCGCGGGCCTCATCGTGGCGATCGGATTCACGGCCGATTCGTTCATCGTGTACTTCGAACGAATCCGAGACGAACTCCGAGACGGCAAGGGCCTCGCGTCCGCCGTCGAGGCGGGCTGGCGCCGCGCCAAGCGCACGATCTACGCGGCCAAGGCGGTCAACCTCCTGTCGGCCGTCGTACTCTACGTGCTCGCCGTCGGCAACGTGCGCGGGTTCGCTCTCACGCTGGGAGTCACGACGGTGATCGACGTGCTGGTCGTCATCCTCTTCACGCATCCCGTGCTGCGCCTGCTCGCAACGACCAGGTTCTTCTCGAGCGGCCACAAGGCATCCGGCCTCGACCCGACGGCTCTCGGAGCCATCTACCGAGGCCGCGCGGAGTTCCGCAAACCCACCGACTCTGTCGCCAGCAAGAAGGCCGGAGCGGGTCGCGAGGCGGCGCTCAGGCAGACCATCGCAGAGCGTAAAGCAGCCCAACTCACGGTCGACAAACCCGCCGATATCACGAAAGACCGGAAGGACTCCTGATGGCCAGTTTCGCGCAGTTCGGAAACGACCTCTACACGGGCAAGCGATCCTTCGATTTCATCAAGCACCGCCGCGTCTGGTACACGATCGCCATCGTGCTGATGATCGCCTCGGTTGCCATCCCACTCATCAAGGGAGGATTCAACTTCGGCATCGAGTTCCGCGGCGGATCGCAGTTCGTCGTGAGCGAGGTGGCAGACACGCCGCAGTCGGCCGCTGAAGAAGCCGTCGCGTCGGTCGTGCCCCAGGCCGTCGCCCGCGTGTCGACCCTGGGCGTCTCGGGCCTGCGCGTGCAGACCGACCAGCTGACGACCGACGAGACCGACGAGGTGCGCACGGCCCTGGCCAAGGCGTACGACATTCCCGAATCCGAGATCACCGCATCGTTCATCGGGGCGTCATGGGGATCCGACGTGACCGGCCAGGCCATCCGCGGCCTCGTGGTGTTCCTGATTCTTGCCGGTATAGCCATGGCGATCTACTTCCGCACCTGGAAGATGTCTGCAGCCGCCATGCTCGCCCTTCTCCACGACCTCGTGCTCACAGCCGGAGTCTACGCCGCGACCGGTTTCGAGATCACTCCGGCAGCCGTCATCGGATTCCTGACGATTCTCGGCTATTCGCTCTACGACACCGTCGTGGTGTTCGACAAGGTGCGAGAGAACACCGCTCGCCTGGGCAAGGACTCGCACCTCACGTTCGGCGAGGCGGTGAACCTCGCCGTCAACCAGACCCTCGTGCGGTCCATCAACACGGCCGTGGTTGCAGCCCTGCCCGTCGCGGCCATCCTCTTCATCGGAGCATTCGTGCTCGGCGCAGACACGTTGCGTGACATCTCGCTTGCGCTCCTGGTCGGCATCCTCGTCGGAACGTACTCCACGATCTTCGTCGCGGCCCCCCTCTACGCTCAGATGAGAGAACGCGAGCCGAAGATCTCGAAGCAGAACGAACGCACCATCGCCGAGCGTGCTCGCGCTTCGGCCGGCGCACGGGTTGCCGACGCCGTCATCGAGGGTCAGCCGACGGCGTAACCGCTGGTTCTCGGTAGTGCCTGGCGCGGGGGATAATTGAGGGCGGAGGCCCCACTATGACGGACAGCACGACGACGTCGAACGCCAGCCTGCGCCGTCTGGTTCCCCGCATCTTCTCGCGGGCCCAGCCGACGGGTGCCGTCGACGCGCTGATGCGCACCGTACGCCTGAATCACCCGAAGGCAGACCTCACCGTCATAGAACGGGCATACGCCGTGGCCGAACGGGCCCACGACGGCCAGAAGCGGCGAAGCGGCGAACCGTACATCACGCATCCCGTGGCGGTCGCCCAGATTCTAGCCGATCTCGGCATCGGATCGAAGACAGTCGCGGCGGCTCTGCTTCACGACACGGTCGAAGACACGGACTATTCGCTCGATGAGTTGCGCGCCGACTTCGGCGACGAGGTCGCGATGCTCGTCGACGGGGTCACCAAACTCGACAAGGTGAAGTACGGCGACAGCGCCCAGGCCGAGACGGTGCGCAAGATGATCGTGGCGATGTCCAGGGACATCCGCGTCTTGATCATCAAGCTGGCCGACCGCCTGCACAACGCCCGCACCTGGGGATTCGTGCCGGCGGCATCCGCCGAGCGCAAGGCGAAGGAGACACTCGAGATCTACGCGCCGCTGGCGCATCGGCTCGGAATCCAGACGATCAAATGGGAGCTCGAAGACCTGAGCTTCGCTGTTCTGTATCCCAAGCTGTACGTAGAGATCGAGAACTTGGTGCGCCAGCGCACACCCCAGCGCGAAGCCTACGTGCAGCAGGTCATCGACTCGGTCAACGACGACCTCAAGAGCTCGAAGATTCGCGGCAAAGTCGTCGGCCGGCCCAAGCAGTACTACTCGATCTACCAGAAGATGATTCTGCGAGGTCGCGACTTCGATGAAATCTACGACCTGGTGGGCATCCGGGTTCTCGTCAATTCGCTCCGCGACTGCTACGCGGTTCTCGGGTCGATCCACGCGCGCTGGAATCCGATCCCCGGGCGCTTCAAGGATTACATCGCAACACCCAAGTTCAATCTCTACCAGTCGCTGCATACGACGGTCATCGGTCCAGACGGCCGTGCCGTCGAGATCCAGATCCGAACCCACGAGATGCACCGCCAGGCGGAATACGGCGTGGCGGCGCACTGGAAGTACAAGGAGAGGGTGAACGGCGGACGGTCGACCCAGGTCGACCAGGGCGCCGACAACGACATGGCATGGCTGGCCCGCATCTCGGACTGGCAGGCGGAGACCGTCGACCCGGGCGAGTTCCTCGATTCGCTGCGCTTCGAGATCGGGGCCAAGGAGGTCTATGTCTTCACGCCGAAGGGCAAGGTCATCGGACTTCCCGCGGGCGCGACGCCGGTCGACTTCGCCTACGCGGTGCATACGGAGGTGGGCCACCGCACCATGGGCGCCAAGGTCAACGGCCGCCTCGTCCCCCTCGAATCCACGCTCAACAGCGGAGACTCCGTTGAGGTCTTCACCTCGAAGAATCCCGATTCCGGGCCGAGCCAGGACTGGCTCGCCTTCGTGCAGAGTCCGCGTGCCCGCAATAAGATCCGCCAGTGGTTCACCAAGGAGCGACGCGACGAGGCGATCGAGCAGGGCAAAGACGCCATAGCGCGGGCCATGCGCAAACAGAACCTTCCGTTGCAGAAGCTGATGAGCCAGGACTCCTTCGCAGAGGTCGCCTCGCAGATGCGCTACGACAGCGTCTCGGGTCTCTACGCCGCCATCGGCGAAGGCCACGTCTCGACACAGTCCGTCATCGAGAAGGTGCTCTCCGGCCTGCAGAACGAGGCGATCAGTGAGGACTCCGACGTCGACGTCGTGGTGCACGGTCGGCGTCGAAACAAGCTGAGCGATTCGGGCGTGCTCGTTCGAGGCGCCCCCGACATCCTCGTCAAACTGGCGAAGTGCTCCACGCCCGTTCCCGGTGACAAGATCGTGGGATTCGTCACCCGCGGCTCCGGCGTCTCGGTGCACCAGGCCGACTGCCACAACGTGGCATCGTTGCTCACCGAGCCGGAACGCATGATCGATGTGGAATGGGCACCCTCGTCGAAGAGCCTGTTCCTCGTGCAGATCCAGGTAGAGGCGCTCGACCGCTCCGGGCTGCTTTCCGACGTGACCCGCGTGCTCTCGGAGCACCACGTGAACATTCTCTCGGCCACCGTCAACACATCGAGCGATCGCCTCGCCATCAGCCGCTTCGTGTTCGAGATGGGTGACACCACACATCTCGATCGAGTTCTGAACGCCGTGCGCCGCATCGACGCCGTCTACGACGTGTATCGAGTCAGCGACGGTTGATGCGGCTCGTCCCTCGAACCCGGTCGGGCGGAATCGAAGGCGCGCCGCGCCACCGCCTCGTCTAACAGCGCGTCGGTGATGCGGCGAAGCGCCAGCGCTTTGTGCGGCAGGTTGCGGGCCGCGTCGAGGTACTCACGACACTCGGGAAGCCCTGAGGAATCGAGCAGCCTCGACAGCACGGGCGAATCCCTCGACCGCACGAAACCGCGGTCTCGGGCGAGGTCGACGGCCGTGCGCAGGGGTGTTGTGATCTCGATCCCCGCGATCGTCGTCGTGTCATCGGGGCGAACGACCACCTCGCGCACGGTGGCCAGATCGCGCGAGGCGCTGGAGCGCTGGGCGTAGCGGACGGCGATCGTGTGCAGGCGCGGGGGTGTGACGAGCGCACCGTGAACCCAGGCGGCACTGTGGCGTTCGATGATCATGCGCCGTGCCATGACCCGTGCCACGGCGTGTGCCCGCATTGCTGGAGTCTGCGGCAGATCGGCGAAAGTGAATGCCGAAGACGACAGCGGAACGAGTTCTCCGTCGCGACAGGCTGCCCACAGCTCGCCCAACGGAAGATCGTCTTCGGTCAGAACGGAGTCGAGGCGTGTCATGCGCCCAGTGTGGTCGCCTGCCGGGCACGCCGACGCGACGTGGCGAGATCTGTGGAGAACTGCGAGTCAGGGCCGGCGTGACAGGCCGGTGCGACAGGGCCAGTCCGAAACAGGGCCAGTGCGCCCGCCCGGTGCGATCAACCGAGCGCGTCGAGCCAGACCTTACGGGCATCCAGAGATTCTTGCAGCTCTTTCGCCGCGCGGGTGTCTCCGGCGGCCTTCGCCTGGGCGATCTCGGCCTCGAGCTTCTCGATGGCATCGTGCAGCTGCCCGGCCAGGCCCTCTGCGCGTGCCTTCTTCTCGGGATTGTTTCGCTGCCAGAAGTCTTCGTCGAGCTTGCGAACCGCCGCCTCGACCTTGCGCAGTCGATCTTCGATGGGCTTCACCTGGTCACGAGGAACCTTGCCGACCTCGTCCCAGCGACGCTGGATGCTGGTCAGCGACTCCTTGGCCTTCGTGCGGTCGGTCTCGGCCAGCAGGGGCTCGGCTTCGGTCAACAGTTCGAGCTTCAGCTGCAGGTTGCCAGCGAATTCTTCGTCGTCTTTGGCGACGATCTCGCTGCGCGCGCCGTAGAGAACGTCGCCGGCGGCCTTGAACTTCTCCCACAACGAGTCGTCGTAGCGCTTACCCGCGCGGCCCGCCTTCTTCCAATCGTCGAGCAGGTCGCGATAGGCGTTGACGCCATCGGCACCCTTCTCGGCCAGCGCTTCGGCGGCGGTGACGAGCTGCTGCTTCTTGGTTCGAGCATCGCGGTGCGCGGTGTCGAGTTCGGAGAAGAAGGCTTTGCGGTGCTGCTCGATGATCGTGCGTGCGTCGCGGAACCGCTTCCAGAGTTCGTTCGCCTCGGCACGCGGAAGACGCGGGCCTTCTTGCTGGTGCTTCTGCCAGCGGGCGAACAACTCGTCGAGCGTGCTCGTCACCTGCTTCCACTGCGCCTTGGCGGGATCCTCGGCAGCCAGGGCCTCGATCTGCGTGACGATCGCAGTGCGATATTCGAC
>NZ_CAXVWM010000103.1:0-6184 GCF_964263775.1 Agreia sp.
GAGATCGCCCGCGTGCTCGAGCCCGGAGGCGCGCTCGCCCTCGTGTGGAACATCCGCGACGCCGACGTCGACTGGATCGCCCGGCTCGGCGAAGTGATGGGCGCATCCGAGGCCGAGAAGTACGACAGCGTGACCCCGCCCGTGGGTGCGCCGCTAAAGCGGCAGGCCTATCGGGAGTTTCGCTGGGTGACCGACTTGAGCCGGGAGCAGTTCTTCGCCATGGTCACCTCGCGCAGCTACGTGATCACGATGGACGAAGCCGAGCGCGACGAGATGCTGGGCCGACTCTCGACACTGCTCGACGAGCATCCGGATCTCGCCGGCCGAACGAGCTATCCGATGCGCTACGTCACCCGTGTCACGATCGCGCGGGTCTCAGCATGAGCGCGGCGTTGAACGCGATGGCCGGAGGCGTCGCGACGCGGTGCGAATAGCGGCGGGCGCGCTCCGCGCGTGCAATTAATTCAGGAGGAGGCGTCGGCCTCGTGGATAGTGTCATCGGCGACGCGCTCCTCCTGAATGGTGATCGGTGCCTAGCCCTCTGCCGCGCGCTCGGCCTCTCGACGCAGCTCGCGCTGGGCGTCGGCCTCGGCGGCCTCGGCGACCGTCGGCGCCGTTCCGCCGAGCGAGCGCGGCTGCCACCACTGACCCGTTCCGTCGATGGGATACGCGGCCTGCAGCGAGTCGACCATGTCCTGCATCGTCGTTCTCAGGCTGTCGGTGACGGTGCCGATGTCGTCTGTCGCCGCGACGACGATCGGACGACCGAAAACGAAGCGCACCGGCACGCCGAAGCGCTGCCGCAGTGGAATGGCACGGTTCTTCGTGAGAAGTCGCTGCCCGCCCCAGACGGCGACGGGAATGATCGGCACTCCCGCGTCGCGTGCCAGGCGAGCGGCCCCCGACTTGAGTTCGCGAACCGTGAACGACGCGCTCACTCCGGCCTCGGGAAAGACCCCGACGAGTTCACCCGACCTCAGGGCGGTCACGGCATTGCCGAACGCAGCGGCACCCGCCTTCAGATCGACGGAGATGTGGCGCATGCCTCGCAACAACCCCCCGACGACAGGCTTGTCGAAGGCACGCTTGGTCGCCATGAACCGGATGCGGCGGCGGTTGTGCAGCCACGTCTGCCACTCGACGAGTGCGAACTCGAGATAGCCGAAGTGCGTCATGGCGAAGACTGCGCCGCCGGTTGCGGGAATGTTCTCGAGGCCCGTGGCGGAGCGCTGGATGCGGAGTCCTGCGAACAGGGTTCGTCCGACGCCGATGGCCGTGGAGTAGATGGGTTCGCTGGAGCGCCGCTTCATGCGCCTCACGATACGGTCGCCGCCTGTCAGAACCCGGAGTCCAGCCGGACAGGTCAAACCTGGCGGTCTGCCCGGGTTATGCCGCCGTGCTTGTCGGGGCGGGGGTAGTCGCGGGATGCCGGCGCGTGGTCTTCGACGGCCAGCGTGTCGCCCTCGGCGTGACCGTAGGCATCCGGATCGGGCGGCGTCGAGGCGTCTGAGATGGTGACCATGCCATCGACGTCGTTCGCGCTGTTCTCGCCCTCGGCGCGGGCGGCGATCCAGTCTGCGGCGGCCTGTCGGTCACGCACCTCGTCAGTGGATTCATCGGGCGATTCGTTGGGTCGTGGGGTGTCGGCGTGCGTCATCGAATCAGCATATGACCGGCCGCACCCGAGCACGGCGGGGTTGCCTCGGCCGCGTGCCTGTCGCGTCGATCCGTGCGAAAATAGACGGTCGAGCCCACACAATGGGTCGAAAAAATCGAGGAGACCACACACCCATGGCAAATGCTGGATCGAAATGCCCCGTCTGCTCGCGGACTGTCGCCGTGGGCATCGTCTCGCAGACGCTCGTGCAGCACGAAGACAAGACCGGATTCCGCTGCGCCGGATCGGGAACCAGCCCGGGCGCCGGCCGACCGGCTGCGGCACCGCGTAAGGCACCCGCATCCACAACGCCCCGCACCGGCACCGCAGCCAAGCGCACGAGCCCGGCCACCAAGGGCGGGGTCACGGTTCGCCGTGTCGAGGTCGATCAAGAAGAACTGGCACGCCGGCAGGAGAAGCAGGATCGGGTTCGCGAAGAGCGCGCCGCGGCAGCCCGCGAGCGTAACGATGCGAACATCTCGTACTTCGACGAACTGAAGTAGTTTGCCCGGCGGAGGCGGCCGCACATGTCGTTCGCTCGGCGATGGGCGACCCGACCGAAGACATCTGTGACCTCGCCAGTAAGGCGGCGATGCGGCCGTATCGTCGGTAGCGGATGCTTTACGAGCTCTGGTCGATTTCGGAATAGCCCTGCGGCATGACGGTGATGCGCAGCCTCGACGGGATCTGTTCATTCATGGCTTCGACGTGGCTGATCAGACCGATCGTTCGTCCGCCCGATCGCAGGCTGTCGAGCGTGGACATCGCGATGGCGAGGGTGTCGGCGTCGAGGGAACCGAAGCCTTCGTCGATGAACAGAGTGTCGAGCGTGATTCCGCCGGCCTGGTTCGACACCACCTCGGCGAGCCCCAGGGCGAGGGCCAGGGAGGCCAGGAAGGTCTCGCCTCCCGACAGGGAATGAGTGGCCCGAGCCCGCCCGGTGTGCTGGTCGAGTATGGCGATGCCGAGGCCGGATCGTGTATTTCGGTACTGCACCGAGTCGTCGTGCTCGAGCGAGTAGCGGCCGCCCGTCATCACCGAAAGCCGCGCGTTCGCCGCCCTGATGATCTCTTCGAGCTGCGCGGCCAGCACGTACGACTCGAGCCGCATGCGCATGGTGTTGGGCTCCGCTCCCTCGACCGAATTGGCCAGCGAGCGCATCGTCTCGTATTCGGCGAGCAGGGTTGCGGATGCGTCGAGCCGCTCGAGCGCGTCACTCACGATGGCGCGAAGTCGACCGAGACGGTCGGCAACGGAGCCGGCCGCGACTCTGGCCTCGTCGCGACGGGCGCTGGCCGAGCTGCGCGCTTCAACGGCGGACTCCAGCTCGACGGCCTCGTCGGGCAGGCCCTGAAGCTCGGGTTCTGCACGGGTGCCCTCAGCCGCGGCACGTGCCACGTCATGGGCGCTGATGCGGGAGGCGACGGCCGCGCGGAGGGCGGGAGTCAAGCGAGCTTCTGTGACCTCGAGACCGTCGGCGAACCCCTGCTCGTCGAGGTGTCCGCGCAGTGTCTGCCGTGCGTCCTCGAGAGCGAGCTCCTTGCCGTCGTGCGCCAGCAACGCCGTCTCGAACTCGCGAGTGACCGTGAAGAGATGCTGCAGGTCGAGCACCCTCTCGGCAACGGTGGAGTAGTCGCCCCGGTGCTGCTCGACGAGCTCGGTGATCGACGCGAGCTGCGAGACGAGCGCCGCACGCGCCGTTCGCGTGGACTGCACTGCCGAGGTCAGCTCGCCGACTGCGGCCGTGATCGATTCGAGTTCGGTACGCAGTTCGGCGATGCGGCCGTCGAGGTTCTGCGCGGATTCAGCTGCTGTGACCGCCGCCGCCAGCGCCGCCCGCGCCGATTCGAGCTGCTCGTCGATCTCGGCCGCAGATCGCCCGGAGCCCGCGGCGTCGGCTGTGGCGTGACGCCCGACGAGTTCTTGCACCGCGATGCCGGCTTCGGCGAGAGCCTCGCCCGCGCCGGCGAGTCGTGTGCGCTGCGCGTCGATCTCGGCGTCGGAGACGGGCTCGCCCAGTTCGGCCGTATACGCGGTGGGGTTCGGATGCTCTGTGGCCCCGCAGACGGCACACGGCTCGCCGTCGACGAGAGTGGATGCGAGCTCGGCTGCGTGGCCGTCGAGTCGACGTGTGAGCAACTCGTCGTACCGGGTGGCCGCGTCTTTGTTCACCGTGCTCTTCGCCTTCTCGACAGCACGTGCCACGTCGAGCTCGACCTTCAACGCGGTGGCCAGCACAGCCGCATCGCGGGCCGTGCCCAGTCGGGCGACACGTTCTTCGGCGTCGGACCGTGCCGCGGCCGCGACGAGCGCAGCGTTTCTCTGTTCGACCGCGTCGTCGATCTGCGAAGGCAAGGACTGTGCCCGCTCGGCCGCGGTTGCGAGATCGGCCTGCTGCGTCTTCTCTGCCACGTCGTATTCGGTGACGCGCGTCGCCAGGCGCGGCACGCGCTTCTCGTCGGCCAGGATCACATCGAGTCCGCCCAGCAGACGGTTGAGCTCGCCCGCCCTGGCAGCGAGGGAGTCGGTCGTGGGCGCGGAGGTGGGCGCACTGGTCGGCGCAGCGGGCGACGTATCGACGAGGCCCGAGAGGGTGCTCGCCTCGGAGTAGGCGATGCGCGCCGCCTTCTCGGTGACCGCGGCACGCTCGAGCGCGGACTCGGCAGTCTTCTCGGCCAGGACATGGGCCCAGACGATCTCGGCCCTCGTCGCCGCCTCGACGTTTCGGCGGTCGTCAGCGATCGATTCTTCGGCCTGCTGCAGTTCGACGAGCCGGGCTGAGGCTTCGTCGCGTCGAGCCTGAAGCCGTCGAACATTCTCGCGCTGGCGCAGCTCGGAGTCGGCCGCGCTGAACTGCGCGTCGGCCGCTGCCACTCCCTTGTGAGCGGCCTCGAGCCGCCCGGCGAGGTCGGAGAGTGCGCCCTCGAAGTACGCGCGGTCGAAATGGGCAGGCTCGACGGCTTTTTCCGGAACAGCCGCGTCTAGCTCGAGAGCGGCCTCCTGCTCTGCACCGACAGTCTCGACCGCACTGCCAGCACCGACCGCACCGACAGCCTTGACCGCACTGCCAGCACCGATCGCCTCGACCTGACCGCCCAGCTCTGTGATGTGGCCGGCGGAATCGCGTTGGCGCACCTCGAGTGCCTTGCGCCTCTCGACGAGGGCCCGCTCGATGTCTGCGAAGCGACGCGTGCCGAACAGGCTCTGCAGCACCGACTGGCGCTCGTCGTTCTTGGCATGCAGAAATTTCTGGAAGCGATTCTGCGCGAGCAGGATGACCTGAAGAAACTGGTCTTTGCTCAGCCCGAGGATGCCGTCGAGCGCGATGCCGACCTCGCGCGGAATCGCGGCGACACCCTGCCACTCGGACTCGTCGTCGGCCCCGGCTGCACCCTCGCCGAGGCGAATGGACAGCACGGCCGCCGTCGGCTTCTTCGTGGTGCCCTGGCCGCGTCTCTTGGGCTGCTCGTAGTCGGGTGAGCGGCGTACCCTGTACTGCTGCCCGCCCGTGCTGAACCAGAGCTCGACGTAGGTGGGATCTGCCGGTTCGCAGTAGTCGCTGCGCAACTGCTGCTGCGTGCCCTCGTAGCGGGGGACGCTTGCATAGAGGGCGAAGCAGATGGCATCGAGGATGCTCGATTTGCCGGCGCCCGTGTTTCCGGTGATCAGAAAGATTCCATCGTCGGCGAAGGAGTCGAAATCGATGTGCTGTGCCGTCTTGTATGGGCCGAATCCGGCGATCGTGAGGCGGTTGATTCTCACGCGGTCGACTCCTGGGCGGCCTGCTCTGCGATGATCTCGACGATCAATTCGCTCTCGTCGTCGGTTGGGCCGACCCCGTTGCGCACGTATTCGAGAAAACCGGCGACGACCTCGCCGTCGGAGCGGGCACGCAGCCGCTCACCATAACTGGCCGCCGTCAATTCGGCCAGCACGGCCGGCTGATGGGTGAGGGCCACCGCGAAGGGAAACCGCGACTGGATGCGACGCATGCCGTCGATCGGGCGCGCCTGGTCTGTGAGCACGACCGACACGAAGTTGCTCTCGACGCCGGCGTAGGCGGCGTCGTCGAGCAGTTCGCGGAGTTCTCCTGTGATGACGGTGAGCGGTCTCGGCACGGGAAGCTCGACCCACTCGACCGCGTCGAGCCCGGCCGCGTCGATGTCGACGAGCCAGGCGCCGCGAGGCTTGTCGGCCTCGCCGAACGAGTAGTGCACCGGCGCGCCCGAATAGCGGACGGCGGGGGTGAGCGTCGACCGGCCGTGGATGTGCCCGAGCGCCACGTAATCGGGGCCGTCGAACACGTCGACCGAGACGAGGTCGAGCCCGCCCGCGGTGATATCGCGCTCGACATCGGTGGCCTCGCTCGCGGAAGGTCCAGCGTCGGCACCGGGGCCGGCAGCAGGAACGTTGACGACGAACGCGTGCGACAGCACGACCGAGCGCGCGCCCTCGCGCCGGGCGATGTCGTCGCGGATGCGCTGCATGGCATAGCCGAGAACCTGCGCGTGCCGCCGCATCTCGACC
>NZ_CAXVWM010000104.1:0-2764 GCF_964263775.1 Agreia sp.
AGGGTGGTCGTCGAGCCGCGCCACGCCAGCTGGTTCGACGACGGCGTCTACGAGCTGCTCGAGCGGCACGGCGCAGCCCTCTGCGTGATGAGCGGAGCCGGCCTGCCGTGCGTTCTGCGCGCAACCGCGCCGTTCGTCTACCTGCGCCTGCACGGACCCGACACGGGCACGCTCTACGCCGGGTCCTACTCCGATGCCGATCTGGCCTGGTGGGCCGATCGCATCCGCGAGTGGCAGGCGCAGGGCCGGGATGTCTCGGCCTACTTCAACAACGACGGCTCGGGTCACGCGGTGCGCAATGCGCAGACGCTCCGCGGGATGCTGGCGTAGCCCCCTCGTGCCGATGGGGTCGGGGGGCGCCGAGGGGCGGCGGTCGCCGAGCCTCCCGTAGACTGGGCACGGCCTATTTCGCGAGATGTCTGGAGTTCTGCCCGGTATGTGCGGCATCGTCGGTATCGTCTCGTCCGGTCCGGTCAATCAACAGGTTTACGACAGTCTGCTTCTGCTTCAGCACCGCGGACAGGACTCGACAGGCATCGCCACGGCCGACGACTCGACCTTTCACATGATCAAGGCCAAGGGTCAGGTTCGAGAGGCTTTCCGCACCCGCGACATGCGCTCGCTGCTCGGAAATGTGGGACTGGGTCATGTGCGCTACGCCACGAAGGGCGTCGCCGGCAACGAGCAAGAGGCGCAGCCGTTCTACGTGAATGCGCCCTACGGCATCGTGCTCATCCACAACGGCAACCTCACGAACACCCGCGAGCTCAATCAAGAGCTGTTCCACATCGACCGCCGGCACCTGAACACCTCGAGCGACACAGAGCTGCTGCTCAACGTGCTCGCCACCGAGCTGCAGAGCCAGGTCTCCGGGCTCGACCTCGAGCCCGACCAGGTCTTCGATGCCGTCGCCAACGTACACGAGCGCATCGAGGGCTCCTACGCCGTCATCTCGATCATCGCCGGCCACGGGCTGCTCGCATTCCGCGACCCCTTCGGCATCCGCCCCCTCGTTCTCGGCAAGCGCAGCGATGCGAACGCACTCGCCGGCGTGCAGCGCGACGAGTGGATCGTGGCCAGCGAGTCGCTCGTGCTCGAGGCATCCGGTTACGAGGTCGTGCGCGAGGTCGCCCCCGGCGAGGCCATCTTCATCACGCAGAACGGCGAGATGTACTCGCGCCAGTGCGCCGAGAACCCGGTGCTCGTTCCGTGCTCGTTCGAATACGTCTATCTCGCCCGCCCCGACAGCGTCATGAACGGCATCTCGGTCTACGAGGCCCGTCTGCGTCTCGGCAACCGCCTCGCCACCACCATCGCCGACCTCACCCCGATGGGCGACATCGACGTGGTCATGCCCATTCCCGACTCGTCGCGACCGGCCGCCATGCAGGTGGCGCAGAAGCTCGGGGTCGAATACCGCGAGGGCTTCTACAAGAACCGCTACGTGGGCCGCACCTTCATCATGCCGGGGCAGGCCGAGCGCAAGAAGAGCGTGCGCCAGAAGCTCAACGCCATGTCCACGGAGTTCAGGGGCAAGAACATCCTCATCGTCGACGACTCGATCGTGCGCGGCACGACGTCTAAGGAGATCGTCGAGATGGCCCGGGCCGCCGGCGCGAACAAGGTCACGTTCACCTCTGCCGCTCCCCCGGTGCGATTCCCGCACGTCTACGGCATCAACATGCCGTCGCGCGAAGAGCTGATCGCTCACGGACGCAGCTTTCCCGAGATCGCCCGCGAGCTCGGCGCCGACCACCTGATCTACCAGGAGATCTCCGACATGGAGAGCGCCATCCTCGAGGGCAGCGACGTGAAGAACCTCGAGATGAGCTGCTTCACGGGCGAGTACGTCACCGGCACGGTGAGCCCCGAGTACCTCGCCTGGGTCGAAGCGACGCAGCGCTCCTAAACATTGGCGCAATAGCTCGACATCGACGAAGGCCCGGGTGCGAACCCCGGGCCTTCGTCGTTGCGCTGGTCGAATAGACCGCCTTCGGCCGTATCGCGGCTAGCCGACCTGCGACATGCGTCGACGGCGCAGCAGCACCAGCGCGCCCACGGCGAGAAGCAGACCGGATGCGAGCAGCGGCACCGTCGCATCCAGACCCGTTGCGGCCAGGGCGGCCTGGGCCGCGGGCGCCGCCACGTTGTTTCCCCCACCGATCGAGGGCTGTTCCGACGGCGCTTCGACGACCGGTCCGATGCCCCCGATGACCTGCACAGGGAAGTAGCGTGCGACTCCCGTGAGCGGAAGCCTGACGGAGACCACGTGAGCCCCGTTCGTCACCGACGCCGGGATGGCGAACGACACGGTCGCACGGCCCTGCTCATCGGTCGTGCTGATGATCGTCGGGTCGATGTCGGCCCGCGCCAGCTCGACGCCGTCGAAGAGCACGACGACCTCGGTGTCCTTCACCGGTGCGCTGCTCAGGATGAGCGACGACAGGGCGAACGAGTATTCGGTCCCCGGTCTCGCGGTTCCCAGGTCGACCGTGCCTGCAACGGCCGAGGCCGAGAGGTCGGTGACGCCGATTGACCGGGTGGCCGAATCCGGCGAGACGGGGCTGTTCGCCTCGATGTAGTCGACGAACGCCTGCAGGTCGACCCGACCGGAGTCGGCCTGACCCTGCGTGTTGGCGAGTTCGGTGAAGTTGTCGCCGCCCGCTGCGAGGAAGCTGTTCATCACCACGGTGAAGACCTGGTCGTCGGTGATCGGTACACGCTGATAGAAGATCTGGGTGATGTGCGAACCGACCGCCGCAGC
>NZ_CAXVWM010000105.1:0-17655 GCF_964263775.1 Agreia sp.
TGAAGAGTCGCAGCGGCACACCGACCTGTGGGGCGGCGAGACCGACGCCCGGGGCTGCATCCATCGTCTCGAACATGTCGGAGACGAGTTGGCGAAGAGTGTCGTCGAATCTCGTGACGTCTGCGGCGGGGGAGTGGAGAACGGGGTCTCCGGAGATGCGAATCGGGAGAACAGCCATTCGCTAAGCCTATCGGCGCGGTCGTCAGGGTAATCTCGGGGGGTGCCTCCCGAACTCACTGACATTCAGGACCAGTTCGCCCTCGATCCGGCGCAGTTCATCGGCATCCCCATCGCGATCGTCGGGGCGGTCTTCCTGAGTCTCGGAGCCCAGTTCCAGTCGCGCGGGGTGGCCAAGGTCGAGGCGAGCTCCCAGTCGGCATCGAGCGGGCTCAATCTGCGTCAACTCTTGTCGCTGGTCTCGCGGCCGTCGTGGGTGTTCGGCACCCTGATGCTCGGACTCGCCGTCGTGTTCCAGCTCACCAGCCTGGGCTTCTCGCCCATCATCGTTGTGCAGCCTCTCGGTGTCGTGGCGCTCGTCATGACGGCGTTCCTCAATGCCAGGCTCAGCAAGGTGAGCCTCGACCGCAAGTCCATCCTGTCGATCGTGCTCTGTGTAGGCGGCGTGTTCCTGTTCGTGGTGCTTGCTGCATTCACGGCACGGGATCGCCCCATCGATGAACTGCAGCTCACGGTGATCCTCGTGATCCTGGCAGTCGTGCTCCTCGTCTTCGGCGCGGGATTCATCGTCTTCCGTCGTCGCGTTCGCGCCGTCGGGTACATCATCGGTGCGGGCGTGCTCTACGGCTTCGTCGCAACCCTCGCCAAGGTCGTCATCAAGCGTTTGCAGCAGGGCGACTTCGAGTGGCTCACCCTCATCTGTGTCGCCGGCCTCGTCGCGGCCTTCGCGCTCGGCGGCTATTTCGTGCAGACGGCGTACTCGTCCGGCCCACCCGACCTGGTCGTCGCCGGACTCACCGTCGTCGATCCGCTCATCGCAGTGGGAATCGGCATCATCGTGCTCGGCGAGGCGGCCCAGGCTCCCTGGTGGGCCATGATCGGCTACGTCATCACGGGCCTGATCGCGATCGTCGGTGTGTTCGGACTCGCCCGGTACCACCCGCAGATCGAGCGCTAGGGTAGTTTGTCCTCTTAGCCCGACCGGGCGCCGCTCTCCACCTCCCAACAGAAGGTTCACTCCGTGTCAGATTCCTCCGGCCCGCTTCCCGCCTCGGCGGAGGTGCCGTCGACGGCTTCCTCCGAACGGCCCCTGCGCATCGTCATCGGTGCCGACACCTTCTCACCCGACGTCAACGGTTCGGCCCGGTTCTCCGAGCGCCTTGCTTCGGGCATGGCGTCGCGGGGGCATGAGGTTCACGTCGTCGCGCCGGCCGCATCGAAGAAGCACGGCACCTGGACCGAGACCTATGACGGCCACGACATCACCGTGCACCGACTGCGCAGCTGGCGCTGGTATCCGCACGACTGGCTGAGATTCGCGCTTCCCTGGGTCATCAACCAGAACAGCGCGAAGATCCTCGATGCCGTGAAGCCCGACGTCGTGCATTTTCAGTCGCACATCATCGTGGGGCGTGGCCTGTCGATCGAGGCGGCGAAGCGCGGCATCCGCATCGTAGGCACGAACCACTTCATGCCTGAGAACCTGCTCGAGTTCACGCTGCTGCCCACGTCGTGGCAGGCCTGGGCCGTGGGCCTCGCGTGGAAGGCGGCCAAACGAACCTTTGGGCGGGCGAGCGCGATCACGACCCCCACCCGTCGAGCCGCGGAGTTCCTCGAGAAGTCCACCGGGTTGACCAACGTCTACGCGATCTCCTGCGGCATCAACGCCGATAATTACACTCCCGACTTCACCGCTCGACCGAAGAACCGCATCCTGTTCGTGGGCCGGGTGACGGGCGAGAAACAGATCGACGTGCTTCTGAAAGCCGTGTCACTGCTTCCCGCCGAACTCGATGCCCAACTCGAGATCGTCGGTGGCGGCGACCAGAAGAAGAACCTCGAGGCACTCGCCGCCACGCTCGGCATCGCCGATCGTGTCGTCTTCACCGGCTACGTCACCGAGCAAGAACTTCGGGATTCGTACACCCGTGCGACCGTCTTCGCGATGCCCTCGATCGCCGAGTTGCAGAGCATCGCAACGATGGAGGCCATGGCATCGGGACTGCCGGTGGTCGCGGCCGATGCCATGGCGCTTCCGCACCTGGTGCGCGACGGCGAGAACGGGCACCTCTTCGCACCCGGCGACGCCCAGCAGATGGCAGACCGGCTGGCCGACGTGCTCACCCTGCCGCAAGACGAACTCGATCGTCTCAAGCACGCGTCGCTCAGGCTCATCGCAGCCCACGACATCCAGCGCACGCTCACGACTTTCGAGAAGCTGTACCGCGGCGAGGTCGTCACCGATCCGCTGATCGTCTCGCCCAGCGCCTCGCGCGAATGACGGTATTGTGGTCAATCGGCGTTGAATTCGGCTGACAGAGCCGCGGACACCGCAGGGGGCGTTAGCTCAGCTGGTTAGAGCAGCGGACTCATAATCCGTCGGTCGTGGGTTCAAGTCCCACACGCCCTACCCTGAAAAGCACGGCGCGCCGCTCATGTTTTAATCGGGCGAGTGCAGCCGTTAGAGTCGTTGCAGCCATGCCGGGGAGGAGCCTCGTGTTCAGTTCGTTCGAGATCCGTATCCCCGCGCCGATTCCGCGGGCATTGCAGTCGCCGATGCCTACGACCGTCACGTACATCAGCACCTATCGGCTGCTCGATCCCGAGACCCCCAGCCTGACAATCGGCATCGGCATCGCCAACGCGAACTATTGGGTCATCGACGGCGAGCTCAAGTATCGCTACTTCTCAGAAAGCGATAAGACGCTTCGCAATTGTCCGTGGGATGCGAAGACCGACTTCGACCTCATAGCCTGGGCCCAGGGCGTCTTCGAAGACGGAGACGACTACGGCCCGTCCTTCGCCGTGCATCTCCATGCCGCCCAGGCCGCATACCGCCGGGGCGCCTCGAGCTACCTGCCCGTAGAAGAAGGCCTCGTCACCACGGCGCTCATCGATCATCCCGACCTCGGCGAAGTCCAGATCCGCGATGACATGGTGATGCTGTTCACCGAGTGGCTCACAGATCCGTCCGAAGGTGCGAAATATCTCACGACGGGGCATCCCGCACACCGGTCTTGACGAGTTGGGCGTCTCGTGGCGACCGGGAGACGCACCCATGTTCCGCGGTTACAATCGAGCGAAACGAGGGAGTTTCCTGTTGCCCGATTCGACCACCCAGTCCATCGCCCGTGCCGCGACACCCGACATCGACCTCGACGAGTTCGCTCGCCTGTCCGGGGCGATCATGGCCAACCTCGAGGCCGTCATCAACGGCAAGACCGACGTCGCCACGCTCTCGCTCATCGTTCTCCTCGCTGAGGGGCACCTGCTCGTCGAAGACGTTCCGGGTGTCGGAAAGACGACGTTGGCCAAGGCGCTCGCCCGCTCGGTGAGTGCCTCGGTGAGTCGCATCCAGTTCACGCCCGACCTGCTGCCGTCGGACGTGACGGGGGTCTCCATCTACAACCAGCAGGAGAACCGGTTCGAATTCAAACCCGGTGCCGTGTTCGCGAACATCGTGATCGCAGACGAGATCAACAGGGCGTCGCCAAAGACGCAGTCGGCATTGCTCGAGTGCATGGAGGAGCGGCAGGTCTCGGTCGACGGCGTGACCCATCACCTCGACACTCCGTTCAGTGTCGTCGCAACCCAGAATCCCATCGAGATGGAGGGCACGTTCGCTTTGCCCGAGGCGCAGCGCGACCGGTTCATGGCCCGGGTCTCGATGGGCTATCCGGATGCCGAGGCCGAACTCGCGATGCTGCACAACCGCGAGTTGCTGAGCCCGCTCGACGACATCGATGCCGTGGTCGGCCGTAACGAGCTGCAGTCGATGATTCGCAGCGCACGCGAGGTCTTCGTGTCGCGTGCGGTCGAACAGTACGTGGTGAACATCGCGCAGGCCACGCGGCGCGACCCCGAGGTGCGCCTGGGGGTCAGCCCCCGCGCCACCCTGCACCTGGTGCGGGCGGCCAAGGTTGCCGCCGCCCTCGACGGCCGCGACTTCGTGCTGCCCGACGACATCGACGCACTGGTCGTGCCGGTGCTCGGGCACCGGATCGTTCCCACTCGACGGTCGGTGAGCGATCACCGCAGCGGGCTGAACGCCATCGAGGAGACGCTGGTCCGAATCGTGCGGGCCACGCCGGTTCCGCTCGTCGCCGCGCGGTCGCTCTGATCCATGTCCAATCAAACCGGTCTGCTGCACCGCGTCGGTCTGTGGCCCGCGCTCACGGTCCGGGGCTGGGGGTTCCTCGCGGCATCCATTGCGCTGTTCATCGCCGCGCCGATGCTCGGGCAACGCGAGATCGCCTTCGCCGCCTCAGCCGCGCTCGCACTGCCGCTCTTGTCGTTGTTGCTCGTGTCCACTCGTCATCCGAAGCTCAGCGCGGTTCGTCGATTCTCGCCCGAGACGGCGAGCGCTGGCACGGATTGCGAGGTCGGTCTCTCGATTCAGAACTGGGGCATCGCTCCGAGTCCGGCAGCGAATTGGCACGACGAAGCGGCCGCGCCCCTGCACCGTAGCGCTCCCGCGCTCCTCCCGGCTCTTCCCGCGTTCCGTTCCCTTGAGACCGACACACCAGGGGTGACCACGATGCGGTACACCATCGAATCCCCGCAGAGAGGCCAGCACTCGATCGGTCCGCTGTGGGTGCGGATCGGCGACCCTTTCGGACTGGCGACGCGACGCCTCAGCGTCGGCGGTTCCGACACGCTCACGGTCACCCCGGCGGTCGAGCTCCTGTCGCGGAGTTCGTTCCGCCTGCCGAGCGGTGATGGGCAGGCGATGCAGTCCCGGCGCCCAGCGGCGAGTGGCGAGCAGGATGTGATCGCGCGCAAATACCAGACAGGCGACAGCATCCGACGGGTGCACTGGCCCGCCACTGCCCGGCACTCGGAGCTCATGGTGAGGCAAGACGACCAGCACACCGACCACGAGGCGGTCGTCGTGCTCGACAGCAGGCGTGAAAGCTTCACGCGCAAGGTGCGCCCGCGGCCCGGCGAGGCCGAGTCAGACGCCTTTGAATGGGCCGTCTCCATGGCTGTCTCGATCGGGTTGCATCTTCTTCATGAGGGGTATCGAACGGCGCTCATCGAATCTCACCAATCGTCCTCGTCACGGTCGGGTGATCGTTCGGCGAGCAGTGCAGACGAGTTGCTGGCTCGAGGCGCGCTCGCGCGACTGGCCGCCAGCCATTCGCCTCTCTCGGTGCGAGACATCGTCGCGGATGCCGGGCGCACCTCGGGTGAGCTGGCCCCGCTTTTCGCGGTGCTGGGCAATCTCGACGCCGAGTCCGTCGACGCTCTCGCGCGCGCGGCGACGGCAAGTTCGTCGGCCCGGGCCTTCGTAGTGCATGAGGCGCAGTCGTCCGGGTCGGTTTCGGCCCCGGACTGGGCCCTGGCGCTTCGCGACGATCTCGCGCGGGCAGGATGGGCTGTGCGACTCGTCACACCGGATGAGCCGATTTCTTCCGCGTGGGATCTCGATGCGGCCGGGAGCGCCCCGTGAGCGCTCGTACCCGAGCCGCGCGGCGGCAGCAGAACAGCCACTCGTGGATGGTCTCGATCGTTGTTCTGATCACGATCGGAGTGCCGCTCGGCGGTCTGGCCCCATTCGTGCGCGGGTTCGATTGGTGGTTCGCGGCGATGGCCATGGCTACGGCGTGCGTCGCGGCATCGTGGGCCGTGCGCGCGTCGGGCCTCCGGCCCGCGTTCGGTGTCGCGGCGGCCTTCGCCACGTGGGTGTTCGTCAGCGAAACGTTCTTCGCTCCCGGCACGGCGATCCTCGGAATCCTTCCGACTGCGACTACCGTCGACGTCCTGGTCTCCGGCTTCATCGACGCCGGAGGCCAGATCCAGGTGCAGTCGATTCCGGCCGACCCGGTGGTGTCGCTGATCCAGCTGATCACCATGGCGTGCGGACTGATAGCCATCTTGGCCGATGCGGCCGTCGTGGTGCGTTTTCCTGCCTTGGTCGGCGTGCTCGCCCTCGGCTTGTTCATCGTTCCGTCGGCGGTCCAGGCGCGCGACGTCGACGTCGCGCGATTCGTCGCGACGACGGCCTCGTACCTGCTCCTCTTGTGGCTTGCGGCCCGGGTCGACGGCCATACGGAGCCTCGACGACGAGCGACTCGGGCCGGCCGCGCCCCGATCACCGCGCTGGCGCTCGGAACCACCGCAGTGGTCTCTGCACTCGTGATCCCCTCCGTGACGCCGGGGCTGACGGCGCAGGCATTCGAGGACTCGAGAGCCGCCGGCCGGCTCCCGTCGATCTACGGCGCGGGAATCGATCCGGTGATCCAGCTCGGCAAAGACCTCAGGCGCACGACGCCGATCCTGTCGTTGACGTACGAGACCACCGCCGACGAACCCCTCTATCTCAAGATGGTGGATTTGAACGATTTCTCGTCGGGTACGTGGCAGCCCGATGAGAATGCGGACGGCGCGGTCGAACAGCTGGCGAGCCCGAACGGACTCGCCGACGTGGTGGCGCGCACCCCTGTGACGACCGATGTGTCGATCGAGGGGCTGCGAAGCCAGTGGCTGCCTCTCCCGTATCCGGCCACGACCCTGAACAACGCGGGACGCGGATGGACGGCGGACCCAGAGACCGGAGTCGTCACGTTGCCCAGCACCCGAAACGACAGCAGGGGGGACGACTACTCCGTCGATTCGCTGGTGCTCGCTCCCACGGCCGAGCAGCTCGCCGCCGCGGGAACCGCGGTTCCTGCGTCTCTGAATCCTCTACTCGAGCTGCCGAGCGATCTGCCTGCCGTCGTCTCCGACGTGGCCATCCAGGTTGCGGCGGGCGCGTCGAACAACTACGACCGTGCGGTTGCCTTGCAGTCGTACTTCACGTCTGGGGAGTTCGAGTATTCGGTCGAGACACCCGTAACCGATTCTTTCGACGGCACCAACACCGAGGCGCTGGCAGCATTTCTCGAGGTGAAGAGCGGCTACTGCGTGCATTTCGCGGCCTCGATGGCCACTATGGCGCGCGTCCTGGGCATACCGTCCCGCATCGCAATCGGCTACTTTCCGAGCTCGGCAGCGACGCGGTACATCGATGGGGAGCCGCAGTATGAGGTTCTGACCGACCAGCTTCACTCGTGGCCCGAGTTGTACTTCGACGGCATCGGATGGCTGCCCTTCGAGCCGACACCCAGCCTCGGCATCTCCGTTCCCGAGTACACCCTGCCCGACTACGCCCAGCAGGCCGCAGGATCACGGGCGCCCGCGCCGCAGGAGGCGGAGGTCGCCCCCACGTCGCGCGCGCGCGACGACGTCGATCCCGCAGCAGCGTCGTCGACGCCGGCAACCCGATCGCTGGCGCAACTTCGGGGGTGGCTCATCGCGCTGGCAGTCTTCGTCGGTGTGTGCCTTGTGAGCCTGCTGCCCGCATCGGTCAGGTGGTGGCGCCGACGCCGTTCATTCTCGCTGATCGGCGCGTCGGAGACACCCGCGACGGAGGCCTGGAACGAACTCCAGAACATCGCCCGGGATTACGGCATCGAGGTCTCTCGCGGAGATACCCCCGCCGTGTTCGCCCGACGATTGCACGGCACTCGACGCATCGCTCGATCCGACGTCGACGTTCTGCGACGAGCCGTGGAATACGAGCAGTACGCCAGCCTGAAGGATGCGCCCGTCGGTGGCCTGGAACGAGCCGCGCTTCGAGCCGCGCTGATCTCGGTAGAGAAGTCGATCGCAGACGAGGCTGACCAGTCCGTTCGACGTCGGGCGCGGTTGCTGCCCGCGTCGATCTTCATTCGTGCGAGCCGGCAGCCTGTCTAGGTCGCATCAAGCCGGGGACGGCGACCCCGCCGAGGACGGAGACTGTCGAGGGGGCGCGCATACTCTCCCTGCGCCAGCGCATCCTGCACCTCGTCGAGCCAACGAAGAGCCGAGCCCGACAGAATTCGAGTCGCGCTCGTGCCCAACACGGCGAGCGGGTCGTCGGAGCGGTCGTCTGGTTGGCCGGGCACCATGGAGTGCGCGCGCCGATATGCCTCGATGAGATCGTCGACGGGTGCGCCGGGAAGAGACGCGACCAGCAGAACGTGGCCGACAAAGTCAGACCAGCCGGCGCGGGGATCTGCCTGGGTCAGCCAGGCCTCGACCTCGGCGCGGCCCTGCGCCGTGAGCGCGTACAGGGGCAGGCCATCCGCGGTCATGCCATCGAGGATCACGACGTTGTGCGACTGCAGCCTGTCGAGTGTGGAGTAGATCTGGCCGACGTTGATGGTGCCGGCCCGCTGCATCCGCGTCTCGACCTCGCCATGCACCTGGGATCCGTACGCCGGGCCGAGGCTCAGCACGGCCAGGATTCCCGACCTGACAGACATGACAGACTCCATCGCAGTAATTGTCTACTCAGTATGTCTCATGCTCGGAGGGCCGATGCAGCGGCTCGCCGCACCGGCTCGCGGCAATTCGGCTGGTCGTACGCAGCCAGGTCGTGCATAATGCAAGGACAACTGAAAATCTCGTGTCGCTGCAGTTCCATTTCACAGGTCGTTGGGGAAGACGTACCTCACGAAATGGAGAAAACAATGGTGGCACCCGTCGCACACGGAATGATCTTCGTTCATTCCGCACCCCGCGCGCTCTGCCCCCACGTCGAGTGGGCAGCAGGTCGCGCTATTGGTCGTGCCGTCAACTTCAGCTGGCGCGAGCAGCCCGTGCTCCGTGGGTCCCAGCGAACAGAATTCTACTGGGAGGGCACGGCCGGAACAGGCGCGGCGATCGCCTCGGCTCTTCGCGGCTGGGAGCACCTGCGCTTCGAGGTCACCGAAGATCCCGCCGCCGGGTCGGACGGCGGCCGGTGGGTGCACACACCCGATCTCGGCATCTACTACGCACAGACCGACAGCGCCGGCAATACGGTTATTCCCGAGGATCGCGTGCGCGCAGCCATGGAGAACGCGGGTACGGATGCCCTCGAGCTGCATCGTGAACTGCGCCTGGCCCTGGGGCAGGCATGGGACGACGAACTGGAGCCGTTCCGCCACGAAAGCGATTTCTCGCCTGTGGTGTGGCTTCACTCCGTCGGCTAACCTCTTCGCTCCCCTCGTCTCCGCTCACGTCGAGCGAGGTCGAGGGGAGCGAACGACAATCGTGCCGTCGACGCGTGTCAGGCGGTCTTGAAAGCCACGACGGCGTTGTGGCCCCCGAAGCCGAACGAGTTGCTGATGGCCACGAGGTCGCCATCGGGCAACGCACGTGGTGCCGTCACCACGTCCATGTCGATTTCCGGATCCTGCTCCGTGAGGTTGATCGTGGGTGGGGCCGTGCGTTCGTGCAGGGCGAGAATAGTGAAGATCGCCTCGATGCCTCCCGCGCCGCCCAGCAGGTGGCCGGTAGATGCTTTCGTGGCCGAGACGGGGATGCCCGCAAGCGAGTCGCCGAACACGTGCCGAAGCGCCTTGTACTCCGCGATGTCGCCCACGGGAGTCGACGTGGCATGGGCGTTGATGTGCGCAACGTCGGACAGGGAGTAGCCGAAGTCCTCCACCGCCGCGATCATCGCACGAGCCGCCGCCGATCCCTCGGGATCGGGTGCGGTGATGTGGTACGCGTCGCTGGTGACCGCGCCGCCGATGACCTCGGCGTAGATCCGTGCTCCACGGGCGAGCGCGTGCTCCTCGGTCTCTAGGACCACGGCCGCGCCGCCCTCTCCGAGCACGAAGCCATCTCTCGTCACGTCGTAGGGGCGCGAGGCCGTGGCTGGGTCGTCGTTGCGCTTCGAGAGGGCCTGCATGGCCGCGAACGACGCGATGGGAAGCGGGTGGATCGCGGCCTCGGACCCTCCCGCGATGATGATGTCGGCGTAGCCGGCCTGCAGGTGGTCGTAGGCGTTGGCGATCGATTCAGTGCTGGATGCGCAGGCCGAGACGACCGTTCGGGCGCCGGCACGCGCGCCCAGGCTCATCTCGATGGCGGCCGCTGGTCCGTTCGGCATCAGCATGGGAACGGTCATGGGAAGAACGCGACGTGGGCCGCGTTCGCGTAACGTGTCCCAGGCGTCGAGCAGAGTCCAGACACCGCCGATGCCCGTCGCCCAGTCGACGCCGAATCGTTCGGGTACGACCTCGGGCGAGCCGGCGTCGGCCCAGGCCTCGCGTGCTGCCGTGAGAGCGAACTGGCTCGACGGGTCGAGCCGCTTCGTCTCGATGCGCTCGAGGACTTCGCTCGAGGGGACTTTCGCCTGCGCGGCGAACGTGACGGGAATCTCCCACTTGGCGACCCACTCCTGCTCGAGGGTGGTGGCGCCCGAGACCCCGGCAAGAAGCGCGGCCCACGTTTCGCGGGCCGTTCCGCCGAGGGGGGAGGTCGCGCCGATTCCGGTGACGACGATTCGTTTGGAACTCATGGAAAAACTCTCTTGCACGTGGTCAATCGTGGGCAGGTTCTGTGCGTGGACGACGGGCCCGGGCGATATACCCGGACCTGTCGTCTGCGCTGCAGCGCGGAGTGTTAGTCCTGTGCTGCGACGATGAACGTGACGGCGTCTCCGACGGTCTTGAGGTTCTTGACCTCTTCGTCGGGAATCTTCACGTCGAACTTCTCTTCTGCGTTGACGACGATCGTCATCATGGAGATCGAGTCGATGTCCAGGTCGTCGGTGAACGACTTGTCCATCTCGACCGTGTCGGTGGCGATACCGGTCTCGTCGTTGATGAGTTCGGCCAGGCCGGCCAGCACTTCTTCGGTGGACAATGCCATTGTGTTTCTCCTTGGGGTTGAATTGACCGACACTTAGTTTAGGTCAGGCCGTTCGAGTTGGTGACTAGGGCAGCACGACGACTTGCGCGCCGAATACCAGGCCGGCACCGAAGCCGATCTGAAGAGCCAGCCCTCCGGAGAGCTCGGGATTCTCTTCGAGCAGTCGATGGGTTGCAAGTGGGATCGATGCCGCGGAGGTATTGCCGGTCGTGGCGATGTCGCGCGCTATTGCCACCGTGTCGGGAAGCTTCAGCTGCTTCGCGAACTCGTCGACGATGCGCATGTTCGCCTGGTGCGGAATGAAGGCCGCGAGGTCGGCAACAGTGATGCCTGCGGCATCCAGAGCACGACGGGCGACCTTCACCATCTCCCACACGGCCCAGCGGAAGACGGTTGCACCTTCCTGGCGCATGGTCGGCCAGACGTCGATCTCGCCGTCGCGGAACTGCGAGTGGGTTCCGGTCATGTAGATCGTGTCCCACTTCGAGCCATCGGATCCCCAGATGCTGGGGGAGATGCCGGCGAAGTCGCTCGGACCCACGATCGCAGCCCCCGCCCCGTCGCCGAGCAAAAACGAGATGGAGCGATCTCGAGGGTCGATGAACTCGGAGAGCTTTTCGGCGCCGACAACCAGGACATACTCGGCAAGACCCGCACGGATGAGCGAGTCGGCCTGGGCGATGCCGTAGGTGTAGCCCGCGCACGCGGCCTCGATGTCGTAGGCCGCAGCCGGATTCGCGCCGACGCGTTCGGCGAGCAGGGACGAGATCGAGGGCGTGACGACGGGATTGCTGATCGTCGCGACGATCACTGCGCCGATCTGCTGGGGATCGATGCCTGCGCGCTCGATGGCTTCGAGGGAAGCCGTCGTCGCGAGGTCGACCGCCAAGACGTCTTTGCCTGCTCGGCGGCGCTCGATGATTCCGGTGCGCTGCCTGATCCACTCGTCTGACGAATCGATGGGACCGATGAGGTCGTCGTTCGAGACGACGTTCTCTCCGCGGGCGGCGCCCACGCTGTGGATGCGGGTGAACTCGCTGCCGCGACTCTGCTTGAGAGGGGCGTGTTTCATGACAGTCTCCGGGCTCGTCGAAGCGGGTGTCGGGCTCATGCGGCGGCGTCGGCGTCGAGCAGCGCGAACGCCGCGTCGAGGTCGTCTGGAGTCTTGACCGCCACGGCCGGAATGCCCCGAAGGCCGCGCTTGGCGAGGCCGGTCAGTGCGCCCGCGGGAGCCACCTCGATGATTCCCGTGACGCCGGCCGCGGCGAAGGCCTCCATGTCGAGGTCCCACCGAACAGGCGACGAGACCTGACCGACCAGCAGATCGACGAATTCCCGACCGCTGGACACGACGCTGCCGTCCTTGTTCGTCCACAGTGTGGTTCTCGGATCGTGGGCGTCGAGTCGCTCGGCCACCCTCGTCAGGGTCTCGACCGCGGGCGACATGTACTGGGTGTGAAAAGCGCCGGCGACCTGCAGCGGAACGACTCTCGCCTTCGCCGGGGGCTCCGCTGCGAGGGCAGCGAGGGCGTCCGGGGTACCGGCTACCACGATCTGCCCACCGCCGTTGAAGTTGGCGGGGTGCAGTCCGAGGACGTCGAGTCGCGCACGCAGTTCACCCTCGTCGGCGCCGACGACGGCGCTCATGCCGGTGGATGTCTCGGCCGCCGCGGCGGCCATGGCGAGCCCTCGTTGGCGAACGAACGCCATCGCATCCGATTCGGTGAGTACACCCGCGCCGACTGCGGCCGTGATCTCGCCGACCGAGTGGCCGGCGATCCCGCCGATGCGATCGCCTCGACCCTCGGTCAACAGCGTGCGCAGGGTCAGGATGCCCGCAGCCACGATCAGGGGCTGGGCGATCGCCGTATCGCGGATCGTGTCTGCGTCGCTCGTCGTTCCGTGGGCGATGAGGTCGAGACCGGCCGCCGCACCCAGTTCGCCGAGGTGGTCGCGGTAGCCCGGAACATCGAGCCACGGAGAGAGGAAGCCGGGGGTTTGCGAACCCTGGCCGGGGCAGACGATGACGATCACTTGATCATCCTCCCAAGAATTGAGACGAAAGGTGTGTACATGTCACACCAACAATGACGAGAACTGCTGTCGAAAAAGTACAGGCACATCAACGACGACTGCCGGGGCCATCGTGGTCGTGCATGGTTCCCAGGATGAGCGCGGACTGCAGGATGAGGGCCTCTCGGGCGCCGGTCGCATCCCACCCGATCACCTGGGACACGCGCTTCAGTCGGTATCGCACCGTGTTGGGGTGCACGTAGAGTTCGCGGGCGGTGGCCTCGAGCGATCGACCGTTGTCGAGATAGCACCACAGGGTCGCCATCAGCTCCGGAGACTGGTCCTGCAACGGGCGGTACACGCGGTTGACCAGAGTGGAGCGCGCCAGCGGGTCGCCCGCGAGCGCCCGTTCGGGCAGCAGGTCGTCGGCGAGCGCGGGGCGCGGGGCCTTACGCCACGCCCGCGCGACGGCAAATCCTGCGAGCGCCGCCTTGGCGCTGCGGGATGCGTCGACGAGGCTGGGAACCTCGTGGCCGAGAACGAGGTGGCCCGGGCCGAAGCCGGGTTCGAGGGAACGGGCGATGTCGATGAAACTCAGGGTCGGCTCCGTAGCGGCCTCGTCGGCGTCGACACCTGTGGCTGGGGTCGAAGTCGCGACAGATGCGCTGCCCGGGGCCGGAATCGAACGGCCGATCACCAGCACGAGTCGATTGCCCTGCACGCCGATCAGAACGTCGGCCTGCAGGTGCCGTGCAGTGCGACGGAGTTGGTCGACGTCGAGCACGCGGGGCGTGGTGCCGACGAGAACGCTCACTTCGCCGTGGCCGTGCCAGCCGAGCGCCGCGATGCGCGAGGGCAGCTCATCGTCGTACTCGCCGCTCAGGATCGAGTCAACGACGAGGGCCTCGAGTCTCGCGTCCCACAATCCGCGGGCTTCTGCGGCCCGCGCGTACACATCGGCCGACGCGAACGCGATCTCTCGCGAGTAGAGGAGGATGGCCTCTCGCAGCGAGGCGTCCGCGCCTTTGACCCGGTCTTCAACGACCTCGACGACCACGCGGATCAGCTGCAACGTCTGCTGCAGCGTCACCGATCGGAGCAGCTCCCGAGGCGCGGATCCGAAGACGTCCGACGCGATCCACGTCGTGGTCGACGGATTCTCGTACCACTGGATGAACGATTTGATGCCGGCCTGGGCGACGAGGCCGACCGCGCTGCGCCGCCCCGGTGGCATGTCGCCGTACCAGGGCAGCGTCGCGTCGAGGCGTTTGATCGTAGCCGTCGCGAGTTCGCCCGAGATGGTACGGAGCCAGGCCAGGGTCTCGGCCTTACTCTTGGGCATGCTCGAGCAGCCTTACGATGGGTGCGCCTGGTCTGTTCACGGATTGCGTCGAACCTTCTGCAGACGTCAGCTTTCTCCGCCGGCCGAACCCGACGTTCCCGCCGTCACGTCGTAGAGCTTGTACTTCTCAATGGCCCACGCAGGAGCGGAGGCGTCGACCTGGCCCGTTGCAGCGAGCTGCTCGAGGGCGCGCACGACGACGGAAGGGCCGTCGATCTTGAAGAAGCGACGGGCGGCGGGACGGGTGTCCGAGAATCCGAAGTCGTCTGCCCCCAGCGTCGCGTAGTCGCCGGGAACGAACTGGCGGATCTGGTCGGGTACGGCGTGCATGTAGTCGGTGACCGCGACGAACGGGCCGGCTGCATCAGCCAGTTTCGTCGTGACGTAGGCGGCCTGCTTGGCAGCATTCGGGTTCAGGAAGTTGTGCTCCTCGGCCTTCAGCCCGTCGCGGCGGAGCTCGGTCCACGAGGTGACGCTCCAGACGTCGGCCGACACGCCCCAGTCGTCGGCGAGCAGCTGCTGCGCTTCGAGCGCCCAGGGAACGGCCACGCCGGAAGCGAGGATGTTGGCCTTCGGTCCCTCGACGGTTGCGTTCTTCAGCTTGTAGATGCCGCGAAGAACCCCGTCGACATCGAGACCGTCGGGCTCGGCCGGCTGCACATGAGGCTCGTTGTAGACCGTGAGGTAGTACATGACGTTCGGGTCGCGGTGCGCTCCGCCGTACATGCGCTCGAGTCCGTCGCGCACGATGTGGTTGATCTCGTAGCCGTAGGCCGCGTCGTACGACACGACGGCGGGGTTCGTCGATGCGAGCAGGAGCGAGTGACCGTCGGCGTGCTGCAGGCCCTCACCCGTGAGCGTCGTTCGCCCGGCGGTCGCGCCGATGACGAAACCACGGGCCATCTGGTCTCCGGCAGCCCACAGGGCGTCGCCCGTGCGCTGGAAGCCGAACATCGAGTAGAAGACGTAGACCGGAATGAGCGGCTCGCCGTGGGTTGAGTACGAGGTTCCGACTGCGGTGAATGCGGCGAGCGCACCTGCCTCATTGATGCCGACGTGGATGATCGTTCCCTGCGGGCTCTCTTTGTAGGCGAGCAGCAGGTCGCGGTCGACAGAGGTGTAGTTCTGACCGTTCGGGTTGTAGATCTTCGAGGTGGGGAAGAACGCGTCGAGGCCGAACGTGCGGGCCTCGTCGGGAATGATCGGCACGATCCGGTGTCCGAACCCCTTGGCCCGCGTCAGGTCTTTCAGCAGACGCACGAACGCCATTGTCGTGGCGATCTCCTGGGTTCCCGAACCCTTCTTCAGGGTCTGGTACGCGGAGTCGTCGGGCAGGGCGATCTGCTCGTACTTGGAGCGGCGCTCGGGCAGGTAGCCGCCGAGCTCCCGGCGACGCTCGTGCAGGTACTCGATGGCCTCGTCGCCCTCGGCCGGTTTGTAGTACGGCGGCAGGTACGGATTCTCTTCGAGCTGGGCGTCCGTGATCGGGATGCGCAGCTCGTCGCGGAACGCCTTGAGGTTGTCGAGCGTCATCTTCTTCATCTGGTGGGTCGCGTTGCGACCCTCGAAGCTCTTGCCCAGGCCGTAGCCCTTGATGGTGTGGGCGAGGATGACGGTGGGCTGGCCCTTGTGCTCGGCCGCAGCCTTGAACGCCGCGTAGACCTTGCGGTAGTCGTGGCCGCCGCGCTTGAGGTTCCACACGTCGTCGTCTGTGTATCCCTCGACGAGCTTCAGCGCACGGGGGTCGCGGCCGAAGAAGTTCTCGCGAACGTACGCGCCGTCTTCGGTCTTGTATGTCTGGAAGTCGCCATCCGGAGTGGTGTTCATGAGGTTGAGCAGCGCGCCCTCGGTGTCGTCGGCCAGCAGCGAGTCCCACTCGCGTCCCCAGATGACCTTGATGACGTTCCAGCCCGCGCCGCGGAAGAAGCTCTCGAGCTCCTGGATGATCTTTCCGTTTCCGCGAACGGGGCCGTCGAGGCGCTGAAGATTGCAGTTGATGACGAAGTTGAGGTTGTCGAGGCCCTCGTTGGCTGCGACCTGCAGCTGTCCGCGGCTCTCGACCTCGTCCATCTCTCCGTCGCCGAGGAACGCCCAGACCTGCTGCTCCGACGCGTCTGTGATGCCGCGGTTGGTGACGTACTTGGCCAACTGAGCCTGGTAGATGGCGTTGATCGGGCCGAGGCCCATCGACACCGTCGGGAACTGCCAGAAGTCAGGCATGAGGCGGGGGTGCGGATACGACGACAGTCCACCACCGGCGTGGGACTTCTCCTGGCGGAAACCGTCGAGTTGGCTCTCGCCGAGTCGGCCCTCGAGGAATGCGCGGGCGTAGGTGCCGGGGGAGGCGTGGCCCTGAACGAAGATCTGGTCTCCGCCGGACGCGTGGTCTTGTCCGCGGAAGAAGTGGTTGAAGCCGACCTCGTAGAGCGCCGCACTCGAGGCGTAGGTCGAGATGTGGCCACCGACGGCGATTCCGGGACGCTGCGCACGGTGCACGAGCACGGCGGCGTTCCACCGGATCCACGCGCGGTACCGGCGCTCGATCTCTTCATTGCCCGGGAAGGTCGGTTCGTTCTCGGATGCGATCGTGTTGATGTAGTCGGTGGTGGGAACCATCGGCACACCGAGATGCAGCTCTTTGCTCCGCTTGAGCAGGCTCAGCATGATCTCGCGCGCACGCCCGTGGCCGTGTGCCGCAACCAGCTGGTCGAGCGACTCGTTCCACTCGGCGGTTTCATCGGGATCGGAATCGATCGAGCTAGCCGAGTACGGGTCCTGGTCGTTGACAGTCAACGTCGACCTCTTTCTGTGGGTGACAGATTTCAAGTGCGGAGCGTGCCGTGCCCGGATTCGTGTCCGGGGTCGGGAATGCGCGCCACCCTCCAGCCTAGTGAATGTTCACGACACTCTGGCCGCGCGCTCGTGGGCGCTCACGGGTTGGTGCTTGCCGGTATGGGGCGTAAGATCGGCGACGTTCAGCGATCGGGCATCCAGGTCGGGGCCCACAAGGCATCCATCCCCGTTCGCGAAGGGAATCACACGCTCATGGCTTTGGAGAACGACACTCGCGCTCCCGATTTCGACCTCGCCAACCAATACGGCGAACGCATCCGGTTGAGTCAGTTCCGCGGCAAGAAGGCGGTGGCCCTCGTCTTCTTTCCCTTGGCTTTCTCGGGAACGTGCACGAGCGAACTGTGTGCCCTCGAAGAGAACTTGAACCTCTTCAAAGATAACGACGTCGAACTCCTCGGCATCTCCGTCGACTCCAAATCGGCGCTGCGGTCCTGGGCCGAGGCGCAGGGCTACGACTTCACGCTGCTCGCCGACTTCTGGCCCCATGGCGCCGTCGCCAAGGAATACGGCGTGTTTCTCGAGAGCAAGGGCTTCGCCAACCGCGCGACGTTCGTGATCGACATCGACGGCATCAGTCGCGAGAGCTTCATCACGGCCCCTGG
>NZ_CAXVWM010000106.1:0-4577 GCF_964263775.1 Agreia sp.
TTCGCCAGGTCGTCGAGCACCACGTTCTCGGCGATCGAGAGCCCGGGAACGATGCCGTCGGCGACCTTCTGGTGCACCGTCGAGATGCCCCGGGCCTTGGCCAGAACGGGGGAGGAGAGGTGCAGCACGGTGCCATCGACGGCGATGTCGCCCGAGTAGCGCGGGTTGGCGCCGGAGAGCGCCTTGATGAGCGTGGACTTGCCCGCGCCGTTCGCGCCGAGCAGTGCGGTGATGCGCCCGGCGAAGAAGTCGAGCGTCACATCGGAGAGTACGAGGTTCGACCCGTAGGCCACCGAGACGCACGAAAGGGAGACGACCGGTGACAGTGTCGCCGAATCGCCTCCCTCGGCAGCAGACGGGTCGATCACGAGTTGGCAGGAAGCCAATCCGCCGTCACCTGGTCGGAGAGGTCGAGGCTCGGCTCCTTCTCACGCAGCGAGGTGACGTTGTCGATCGAGTTGTCGGTGAGGAACGACTGGGTGATGGTCTTGGCCGGAAACTGAACGTCGTCTTCGTCGAGTTCGCCGGCGAGTTTCAGGGCGAGCGAGCGCACGACGGCCGCGCCGACGGCGGAGGGGTCGGTTGCCGAGGTGGCGACCCAGGGGCTGCCGTCGGCGGTGATGACCTCGATGTCGGCGTTCGAGATGTCGATGCCGTAGACCTTCACCTTCGAGCCGAGGTTGTTCTGGTTGACCGCCTGAACGACACCCTTCGTGATCTCGTCGTAGGGGGCGAAGATGGCCTGCACGTCGGCGTTCTGCTTGAGGGCCGCGTCGACGAGCGGGATGTTGTCGGTCGCGGTCGATTCGGAGACCTTGCCGGTCGAGAACACGACGTCGAGCTTGTGATCGGTGACGTACTGGTTCCAGACCACCGCGCGGCGGTCGAGGGCGGCGAAACCGGTGGCCGAAACGTAGCCGACCTTCGCGCCGTCGCCGACGTCGTCGATGAGCTGGTCGAGAACCCCCGAGGCCATCGACTCGTCGGACTGCGAGGTGGTCACGACGCCCGTCGCGTCGGTCAGGGCGAGGTCGTAGACGACCACGGGGATGCCGGCGTCGACGGCCTTGGTGATGAGCGGCTGCAGCGTGTCGGTCTGGCCGTGGTCGACGATGATCGCGTCGGGCTTGGATGCGATGGCCTGCTCGAGGTCGCTCGCCTGCTTCGCGTTGTCGTTGCGGGCATCCGTGACCGTCAGGTCGATGTTCGCGGTTTTCGCCTGGGTGGATGCGCCCGCGCCCCACGCCTCGAAGTAGTCGCCGGCGCCCGACTGGCGAACGAGGGCCACCTTCACCGGGTCGCCGTCGAACGGCGCGGGCAGGGCGGCGGATGCGGTGGCCGGGGCGTCGGTCGACGCCTGCGACGTGGTTCCGTTCGACTGGGCGCAGGCAGACAGTGCGAGCACGGTCGTCGCGGCGAGAACGAGAAGGGGGATACGGCGCGAGATGGCCATGGTTTCTCCTGGGAGGCGGTGAGTTCGGGCGATTTTCGGGATCGGGCCAGGGTGCGGCTGAACCGGGATGTGATGATCGAATTCAATCAGCTACGCGCCCGTCGGCGACGCCGTATGACCTCGTATGACCTCTGTGGCCGGGGCCGTGGCCGGATCGTTACGATTGCCGTATGACTCTTTTGACCGTGTGGGATGAGAACGACGCCTCCGCCCCCGAACTGCAGACCCGCGATGCGCAGGTCATCACCGACGTGCTCTCGACGCTCGGCGCCCGCTTCAGTCGCTGGCCGCTCAGGGAGCTCACGGCCGAGCCGACGCAGGACGAGGTGCTTGCCGCCTACCGCGACGAGATCGACGCCGTGAACGCCGCCCAGGGATACACGCTCGTCGACGTGGTCTCGATCGTCGATGACGAGACGCCCGAGTACCTCGAGCAGGCGGCGACAGCCCGGGGCAAGTTCTTGAGCGAACATCAGCACGACGACGACGAGGACCGTTTCTTCGCCCGGGGCAGCGGCGTCTTCTACCTGCGCGCCAACGGCAAGGTCAACGCCGTGTTCTGCGAGGCCGGCGACGTGATCTCGGTGCCGGCGAACACCACGCACTGATTCGACATGGGAACGCGCCCGGAGTACGTGTCGGTGCGCTTCTTTCACGACGACGACGGCTGGGTCGGAAACTTCACGGGCAGCGAGATCGCGAAGGACTTCGCCACCTACGACGAGCTGGCCGCAGTCCCCGCCTAGCTTCCGAACTTTCGCGGATGAGGAGATTCTCCCGGCTGACGGCGTGTCGTGGCTTCGCCCGCGGCGTGTCCCCGTTTTTTCCTCATCCGCGAAGCAAGGCGGGAGTCTGCACGGGCGGGAGCCCGGTCAGCTGTAGGCGCTCGGGGTGGGGAACGAGCCCGTCAAGGCGAAGTCGCCGACCTCCTGCGCCTTGTAGACGACGGGGTCGTGCAGCGTGATGGTTCGCGCGTTGCGCCAGAACCGGTCCATCGCCGCGGACTCGCTCGTGGCCCGTGCGCCCATCAACTCGAAGGCCGTGGAGGTCACGTGCAGCGCCGTGCGCGTCGTCACGACCTTGGCCGCCGCGATCTCCACCGCTACCCGCCCGCGCTCCTCGTCGCCCAGCTCCCACCCCTTGTTGGCCGCGTCGACGAACAGGTTCGTCGCGCTCCACGTCAGTGCATCCGCGGCCCGGGTCTGCGCGGTGAGCTCGCCGATCGTCTGCCTGATGTACGGATCGTCGACGGCGTTCGAGACACCCGACATCGCCCAGGCGCGGGTCTTCGTGCGTGCATAGTCGGCCGCCTGCGAGAGTGCGCCCTCGGCGAGCCCCACCTGAATGTGGTTCATGGCCAGCTGAAAGGCCAGGATCGACAGTGATCCGTAAGCACGGTAGAGCTCGCCGTCTTGCTCGTTCGGGCCGAGCACGTGCGCGTGCGGAACGAGCACGTCGGTGAACGACACCGAACCCGATGCGCTCAGGCGCTGGCCGATGTTGCTCCAGTCGTCGTGATGCACGACGCCCGGCGCGGTGGCGTCGATGACGATGGCGAGGCGTTCTCCGGTGTCGACACGGGTGCCGCTCGCCGTCACCCGGTCGGCGAGCTGCGCGCCGGTGGCGAAGAACTTGCGCCCGGTGACCGTGAAACCCTCGGCCGTCGGGGTGAGCTCGAGTCCGGCATCCCGCGGATTGCCCGCGCCGCCCCAGAACCACGACCCGGCCACGAGGCCGCGATACAGGTCGTCGATCGCGTGCTGGTTCTCGTTAAGCTGGATGCGCCACGAGTTCACGAAGTGGTATGCGATCACGTGGCCGAGCCCGGCGTCGGCACGCAGAATCGGCCGCAGCGCACGCAGAACGGTGTGCCAGTCGAGACCGCCGCCGCCGAGGCGCGCGGGCACCAGTGCGGGCAACAGGCCGGATGCGCGCAGCGCCGCGACCTGCTCGAACGGCGCGCGGCCGTCGGCGTCGGCGCGGGCCGCGTCGGCGGCAAAGCGCTCGGCGAGAATCTCGGCCGCATCGAGCGCGGCCTCTTCCGAGGTGATCACGGTGGGGGAGTGTTCGTCGGACACGGCGCGGCTCCGGTCGAAAGGCGGTGGGCGAAAATCGTTCACTACCACTATGCCGTGCCGCGCCAGCGGGGGACTGCCCGGTGCCTCGCCGAGGCGCTAGTTTCTTCTCTATGACCTTCAATGACAACGCGAAGCTCGACACGAGCCGGGTTTCCAAGCGCGGCCGCAACACCGGCATCGCGGTGGGTGGGGGCAGCGCCGTCGTGGTCATCGGACTCTTTCTCCTCTCGCAGGTGCTGGGCGTCGACCTGACCGGTCTGGCCGGCGGTGGCCAGGCGCAGCAGGGAACCCAGAGCGAAGAATCGCTCGAGTGCTACACGGGTGTCGATGCCAACAGCAAGATCGACTGCCTGATGGTGGGCGCCGAGAACTCGCTTAACGACTACTGGGCCGACGAGGCGCCCGCGCTCGGCATCACCTACGCGCCGCCGGCCGACTTCGTGCTCTTCACGGCCGCCACGAACACCGGCTGCGGCCAGGCATCCAGCGCCACCGGGCCGTTCTACTGCCCGCCCGACAGGTCGATCTACGTCGACACCTCGTTCTTCGACGAGCTGCGCACGCAGTTCGGCGCAACCGGCGGAACCCTCTCGGAGATGTACGTCGTCGCGCACGAGTTCGGCCATCACATCCAGAACCTCGCCGGCGTCATGGACCGCACCGATCGCACCGACACGGGTCCAACGTCGGATTCGGTGCGCACCGAGCTGCAGGCCGATTGCTTCGCCGGCGCGTGGGTGGCCGCGGCATCGACGACCGAAGACACCGACGGCGTCACGTTCCTCGAGCCGGTGACGGATGCCCAGGTCGCGGATGCACTGAATGCCGCGTCGGTCATCGGCGACGACCGCATCCAGCAGATGGGCTCGGGCCAGGTGAACCCCGAGACGTGGACGCACGGGTCGAGCGCCCAGCGGGAGAAGTGGTTTCAGGTGGGCATGAAGAACGGCGCGGGCAGCTGCGACACGTTCTCGATCAGCGGGCCAGAGCTGTAGCCATGAAACGCGAGCGGGTCACGGTGCACATCGACGATGTGCGTCGCGCAG